>NZ_DDGR01000034.1:20586-82352 GCF_002337775.1 Sphingobacterium sp. UBA1897 | reverse complement strand
TGACCTTTTTTCTTTTTTGAGCTATATTAAGCATTCCTAACTTATCTGATTTTTATACTGCTGTTGCCTTGGTTTTTTCAAATCGACCACCCAACCATTAACTACGGCGTAAATGATCTTACCTTCTTTCCGAAGGAAAAAATCCGCCTGAGCTCCGAGAGCTAATTGTTGTGAAAATTCTATAGCTTTTTTAGTTAATACACGAATTGGAAGGTTATGCAAAACTTCTCCCGGGATCACATTTTCAATCATAACAGCGGCATAGCCTTTTTCAAGTAATCCCATCACGACGGCATCATCTAAATCTGCCAACGAAGCAAATGGCTCCATATACATCTTGGCTGGGCCAAACTCCATTCCTGTAACATCAATATCTACATAACCATAAAAATCTTGCAGATCGCCAATATCTTCAACAATACCCTCTACGTAATAGTCTGATCCAATTGTCTTTTCATTCTGCCGGATGGCAACATCGACAAGCAATGTTTTTCCACTCCGCTCAATGGTCAAATTTCTCAGCAACACATCATGGAGCTTTTCATCATTGAAGGGAATTGCATCGTAATCGGTAATCGAATGCTGTTTAAAGGATTGGTCAGCAATTTCCTCAAATGCTTTTAACAAAGCCACGAAATTACATTTTCGGACCAGCATTTTTTCGGTATCACCAACATAAGCTCCTGATTCAATTAAAATCGTCCTGGCGCCCCATTTTTGAAAATTATCACCGAAACCGCGCGGTGTATGCTCATCGTCATATTTTGCCACTGCATTTGGAACAAATTCCTGAAGGATCTTGTTTATTCCGACAATCACCCGCATCGCATCTCCCCGAGTTTTATTGATACTCCGCGCATAGTCATAAGTAGGCGCCAATAAGGAAATTGTCACTGGCGTATTTGTTCCGGGAATGTTGTAGTAATTGTTTTGGTTATGCAGGTTAAAAGCAAAATCAGGTTTTAGCAACATGGCTTGCGCCTTCAATAAGGCTCCTTCCACTGTTGCTGCTGCCCTTGCATCTCTGTTCATATCCACATCCATGGCTGTCCTACGCTGAAACCTTTCGGTTCCATCAGGATTTAGCATCGGAATAAAATATAAGGTCATTTTTGATGCGATGTCATCTCTAAAGGCATCAAAACCATCATTTTTCCCGTTGAAAAAATTAAATAGATCAAACAGGGCCATTGTCGCCGTAGGTTCATCACCATGCATTTGTGACCATAAAAGTATCTTGATTGGCCCTTGTCCGTATTGTAGTCGAAAGATCGAACGATCTTCAGTGGACTTCCCAATTTCCGCTACAGTGAAACGTCCATAGCTCCTGATATTTTCTAATAACGGTAAAATATCAGCATGTTTAAATCTTCTATGCATCAAAGCCTTTTCTTCATATAAAGAAAAGGCTTTGATGAAATCAACTTTTACTAATTTCATATTAATCTTTTAATGCAGGCTCCATTAAAGCAATCGTTCCTTGCGAAGCATCTACACGGACTTTTGCTCCTACGGGCAAAATAAACTGTTCGGCAATATGCCCAACGACAGCCCCTGTATAAGCAGGTATTTTTAACGGTTTGATATAATCATTGAACAATTGGTCAAGTGTTACGGATCCATAGCCACCGGATGGTTTGCAATTGGTGCACTTGCCAAAAATAAAACCCTTAATCGCACCCAGTACACCCGCATTTTTCAATTGACAGAACATACGGTCAACACGTTCCATATCTTCGTCGACCTCTTCAAGAAAAAGAATTTTATCGTTAAAATCTGGCAGATAAGGTGAACCACATAAGCCGGTCAACACGGTCATATTTCCACCCAGCAATACCCCATCTACTATACCAGGATGAATTGTGGCAATTCGGTCTTTGGTCTGCACAATGCTATCACCTTTGGACTTGGGGTTTTCAAATATTGCTGGCTGATTGGCTACAAACTGAGCATTGAAAGCCTCTGCAAGCTTCTTAGTCCAGGTACTGATACCCACTGCACCATGAAACGTTATAAGCCCTGTCTTGGCATATAATGCCAAAATTAATGCTGTTATATCTGAATATCCCAATAAAATTTTGGGGTTATTGGCGATTAGTCTGTAATCTAATCGATCTAAAAGACGTGATGTACCCGAACCTCCTCTGATACAAACAATCGCTTTGACGGTCTTGTCTGCAAACATATCATGAATGTCTGCAATACGCTCCTGATCTGTACCGGCCAAATTACCGTAGCGGCTGCGTATATGTTTACCTTCTTTTACTTTAAAACCTAAGGTCTCAAATATCTCACGTGCAATACTAATTGATTCTTCATCATCCAATACACCTGCAGGCGTTATTAAACCTATGGTATCCCCCAATTTTAACCTCGTTGCAAGCAAAACAGCCTGACCGTACAATTCGTCTCTATCTCCGGTTGGCTGCCCCATTCCCAGTACAGGAATAGACAACACGCTTAAAGCAATCGATTTTAGAAAGGCTCTTTTTTCCATTGCTAAATACTATCGGTTGAACAACAGACGTTCACCAGCACCCCTTTCAATAAGTTGTCCGTTGGAGAAAGCAAGTTTACCTGATACGAGAGTATGTTCAATCGTTGAACTAAACGTGTGCCCCTCAAATGGTGACCAGCCACATTTCGACAGGATATTCGCTTTCGATACCGTATAAGGTTTATTGAGATCGACCAACACAAGATCCGCCCAATATCCCTCACGAATGTATCCTCTATCTTCGATTTGAAACAATGTAGCCGTATTGTGTGCAGATTTTTGCACTAATTGTTCCAGGGTCATTTTTCCTGCTTTGACCATATCTAACAAGGCTTGCAACGCATGCTGTACAAGAGGCCCTCCACTTGGTGCTGAAGTATAGGGTTGAGATTTCTCCTCAATTGTATGCGGAGCGTGATCAGTCGCTATCACATCGATATGTCCATCCAGTACAGCTTTTAAAATCTGATCGCGATCATTGGCAGTTTTTACCGCTGGGTTCCATTTGATAAAATTACCTTTTGAGGCATAATCCTGATCCGAAAACCAAAGGTGATGAATACAGGCTTCAGCAGTTATTTTTTTATCCTTTAGCGGAATATCATTATTAAATAATGCAATTTCTTTGGCGGTTGAAATATGAAGGATATGCAAGCGTGTATTGTGCTTTTTTGCCAGTTCGACAGCTTTCGACGAAGACAAATAACAAGCTTCCTCAGAACGAATCAATGGATGCATCTCAATTTTTAATCCATCCTCACCATATTTTTCCTTAAATAGGGCCAAATTCGCCTTTATCGTTGCCTCATCTTCACAATGCGTAGCCACCAAGGTCGGAGCATTCGCAAAAATACCTTCCAACGCTTTTTCATTATCAACCAGCATATTGCCAGTAGAGGAGCCCATAAAAACTTTTATACCACAGACATTTCTTGGATTCGTTTTAAGTACCTCCTCAAGATTATCATTAGCTGCCCCCATAAAGAATGAATAATTGGCCAGCGCATTTTTTGCTGCAATATCATATTTATCTTGAAGCAATTGTTGGGTCAACGTATTAGGAACAGTGTTAGGCATTTCCATAAAGGAGGTTGTCCCACCGGCAACTGCAGCACGGCTCTCATGCCATATATCCGCTTTATAAGTTAAACCGGGTTCTCTAAAGTGAACCTGGTCATCAATAAGTCCAGGTAGCAAGTGTAGCCCCTCAGCATTTATTTCCTGATCAGCAGGATGATTAATTTCCTGAGCAATCATTTCGATTCGACCATTGCTGATATATACGTCAGCAACCTCAACTTTACCTTCATTGACAAGTTGCGCAGATTTTATAAGAATAGATGACATGTTGAAATTTTTACTTTGCTTTAGGTCAAAAGTAAAGATTTGTTGTGGTGATATCAAGTTATCTCGATAAAGAGTTGCCTATATGGAGGACAAATTTCTCCTTAAATTCTCTCCTTCCTCCTATGTCAAATTTGAAATATCCTACTCGTATTTGTCGAGATTTGGCGCAAGACGAATCGCATTAAATCTAAACTCCGGAAAGTTAATCGCAAAAAAAAAGAGGCCCTAGCCTCTCTTTTTATTCTTTATCGAATTTGTATCCTACTCCTTTTACGGTGGTTACATAATCATCACCTATCTTTTCGCGCAACTTGCGAATGTGAACATCAATTGTTCGATTGGTTACAACAACAGAATCTTCCCAAATGCTCTTTAAGATCTGCTCACGCGTAAACACCTTGTTTGGTTTTGAAGCCAATAGATACAATAACTCAAACTCTTTCTTTGCAAGAACAATCTTTTGTTCCCCTTTGTAAACTAAGAAAGAATCTCGATCAATGACCAAATCGGCAATTTCAATCTTATCTTGAACAGTGGCATCTGACTCTTCAGAAGTATTTCTTCTTAAAATAGCGTTTATACGACTCATTAAAGCACGCGGCTTAATTGGCTTTGCTATATAGTCGTCTGCACCGACATGAAATCCTGCGATCTCCGAATACTCTTCACTTCTTGCAGTCAAAAATACCATGAATGTACTTTTGAATTCAGGCATTGCGCGCATGATGCGACAAGCTTCAATTCCGTCCATCTTTGGCATCATCACATCCAAAATGATAAGGTCCGGATTTACTTGTTTAGCAACGTTGATTGCCTCTTCTCCATTTTGCGCTGTAGAGACCTGATAACCTTCACGATTTAAGTTGAATGCAATTAAATCCAAGATATCTTTTTCGTCATCAACAATTAAAATCTTTTGTTTCGAAGAACTCATTTGTCTTATTTTTTTTGCTAAATTATAAACAAAATGATAACAATCAGTTAATCTAATGTTACCAAATTATTAAGTAATATAATATTTAACAATAACACATTGATTACTTAATTGTTTTCTTCAAAAATGCCTCCAGTTCCTCTCCACGCAAGTTCTTTGCTATAATAATGCCGTTCGGATCGAGAATGTATGAGGTAGGCAAGGCTTTAACACGGTAATCAATGACAACCGGTGAGCTCCAAGCCTTCAAATCTGACACATGTGTCCAAGTTAACTTGTCATCTTCGATAGCACGCATCCAGGAACCAGGATTATCATCAAATGAAACGGAGAGTATATCAAAGCCTTTACCATGATAGGTATTGTACAACCTAACGAGATTAGGGTTTTCCTGGCGACAGGGCATACACCATGAAGCCCAAAAATCCACCAAAGTATATTTCCCTTTAAAACTCGATAATTTAACTTCTTTGTTTGATGGTGTAAAAGAAGTCAACTCAGGAGCAGGTTGCCCAATTGCCATTTTTTTCAGTTTTTGGGTCTCCTCTTTAAACTGTGTTACATATCTGTTCTCCGTAAATTCATTTTTTATTTTATCTGCATAGGTAATGATTTCATTTTCGGCTACTTCAGGATCTAAGGTAGAGATTGCATAAAAACCTGCAAGATCATTGTGCTTATTCGAGAAATCGACTGCTTTTTTTGTATATGCACGCAATTCTTCTGCAAACTTTGATTTATATTCAGCACGAATCTTTTCGATCTCAGCTGCTGTGGAATTGGCCGTTAGCTTTGAAAACACCGTCTGCAATGAGTCCTGTAGATAATCGCGATAATTTCGCTCTTTGGCAAAAGGCTGTATAGTCTTTGACAATTCAGAACCATCAACCTGGTAATCATTTACATCTTTATGCAAATCTGTCTTAAATGTAATTGTCTCCCCCGGAGAAGCAATTAAATCGTACCGATTTTTACCGACACGCAAGGACAACAATCTGGATTGGCTAGCAGGTCGTACAAACTGAAATTTGTTATTATCGCCAAAAAACATAGAATCCAGCTTGGTATCACCTTCATACAATGAAATAACTTTGATATTGCCAGGATTTTCGACATTTCCAGCGATGGTAAACTGTTCTTTATTTTGGCAACCCATCATCAAACCAACGATCCCTACTACTGCTAAAAAAACTGCCTTTTTCATCCGTTTATTTTTATTTGTTAAGTACCTATTCCCAATTACGCAAATGGCTTTGCTCTGTTTGATTCACGCTACATGTCGCAGCTTAAAGAATCGTGAAAACGATCAGATTTATTCGGATCTTCCAAGGAAGAAGTCGAATAAATCTGATGGTTTCGTATTGTATATTTAGGAAATAAAATCATCTATTTACATCCTAGTTCAGCTAAGTAGCCTGTTCAACTACCCCTAAAATTTATTTCAAGAAATCTATTGCTCGCTCAATTGCACCTTTTAATCCGGCTGGGTTCTTACCTCCAGCTGTTGCGAAGAACGGCTGACCACCGCCGCCACCTTGGATATCCTTAGCCAAATCACGCACAATATTACTTGCGTTCAACCCTTTTTCTTTGGCCAATTCGTCTGATATGACAACGGTCAAACTTGGCTTACCATCAAATTCAGCACCGATCACCAGGAACAAGTTATTAACAGCCCCCTTTACCGCATAAGCCAAGGTTTTCACCGCCTCTGCACTCGGTAGATCGACGATTGTGGACAAGAAATTAATCTCGCCGACCTGCTGGATCTTTGCTTCCAGATCTGACTTTAACGCTAAGGATTTTTCTGTAATACTTTTCTCTACCTCTTTTTTCAAAGCACCATTCTCATCGATGATTTTACCCAGTGCAGAAACAAAATCTTTCGGATTATTCATGAGCTCTTTCAGGTGGTGAACCAATTCGAAATGCTCGCGGATAACAGCTGCAGAGCGAGTTCCAGTGATCGCTTCTATACGACGTACACCAGCTGCTACAGCAGATTCAGAAACAATTTTGAAAAAACCTATTTGCCCCGTTGCTTTAACATGTGTACCACCGCACAATTCTTTAGAATATTGATCTTCGAAGGTGATTACACGAACAAAATCGCCATACTTCTCACCAAATAGTGCTGTTACGCCCGAATCCAATGCTTGTTGATAAGGTACATTTCGTTCCTCCTTCAATGGAATATTTTCACGAATTTTGGCATTGACAATATCTTCCACCTGTTTGACCTCTTCTTCAGTCATTTTTGCAAAATGAGAGATATCAAAGCGCAAAATATCTGCGTTGACCAATGATCCCTTTTGATTCACGTGACTTCCCAACACCTGCTTCAGGGCAGCATGCAGCAAATGTGTTGCGGAGTGATTGTTTTCAGTATCGATTCTTTTGGTTTTATCGACCTGCGCAACAAATGTTCCTTTCAATTCCAGCGGCAATTTGTTTGTAAAATGTACAAATAGACCGTTTTCCTTTTTCGTATCTGTGATATAAATCTTTTCTCCAGTTTCTTCGGAAACCAATTCTCCAGAGTCGCCTACTTGGCCACCACCTTCGGCATAAAAAGGACTAACAGAAAGCACCAATTGGAATTGCTCTTTATTTTTCGCAACAACTTTACGGTATTTAATAACTTCAGTAACGGCAGTTAACGTATCATAGCCTACAAATTCAAATCCATCATCATCATTTACCACAACCCAATCACCCGTATCTATAGCAGTGGCAGCACGAGAACGATCTTTCTGAATTTGAAGTGCCTGGTTGAAACCTTCCATATCAACTGTTAAACCTTTTTCGCGCGCTAGCAATTCCGTCAAATCGATCGGGAATCCATAAGTATCGTATAATTCAAAAGCAAAATCCCCATTAATTACGGTGTGGTCCTCCACATAATTTTCAAAACGTTGGACGCCCGTAGACAACGTTCTTAAGAATGAAACCTCTTCTTCCAAGATTACTTTCTGTACAAAATCCTGCTGCTGGATCAATTCGTCAAATACTCCGGCGAACTGAGCTGCCAATACAGGTACAAGTTCATTGATAAAAGGAGTCTTAAAGCCTAAAAATGTATACGCATAACGTACTGCACGACGTAAAATACGACGGATCACGTAGCCAGCTTTATTGTTGGATGGCAGTTGACCATCGGAAATTGCAAAACTAACCGCACGAATATGATCAGACACTACCCGCATGGCAATATCAGACTTTTCATCTATACCGTATTTTATACCTGACTTCTCAGCAATAAAATCAATGGTAGGCGTAAATACATCGGTATCATAATTGGAGGTCTTCCCCTGTATACATCGCACCAAACGCTCAAAGCCCATTCCCGTATCCACATGTTTAGCTGGTAACGACTGAAGTGAACCATCTTTCAACCGATTAAATTGCATGAAAACAAGGTTCCAGATCTCAATTACTTGAGGGTGGTCTGCGTTGACCAAACTCTGCCCTGAAGTCTGTACGCGCTCTTCCGGACTACGCATATCGAAATGGATTTCGGAACAAGGTCCACAAGGCCCTGTCTCGCCCATTTCCCAGAAATTATCTTTTTTGTTACCAAGGAGAATTCTATCTTCACCAATCCATTCTTTCCAGAAATCGAAAGCTTCCATATCACGTTCTAAGCCTTCTTTTGCATCCCCCTCAAAAATAGTTACATATAAACGATCTTTGTCTAATTTATATACTTCTGTCAACAGCTCCCAAGCCCAAGCAATAGCTTCTTTCTTAAAGTAATCACCAAAGCTCCAATTTCCCAACATCTCAAACAACGTATGGTGGTAGGTATCGATCCCTACTTCTTCCAAATCATTGTGCTTTCCGGAAACACGCAAACAACGTTGCGTATCGGCAACACGCGGAAATTTGATGGGTGCTTCACCAAGAAACAAATCTTTGAATTGATTCATCCCCGCATTGGTAAACATTAATGTCGGGTCATTTTTTACCACTACTGGTGCTGAAGGTACTATCTGATGCCCTTTACTTTTAAAAAAGTCCAGAAAGGCTTGACGAATTTCTCTACTTGTCATTTAATTATCTAAAAATATGTGCAAACTTACTCAAAATTGGTAGGTTATGCAATGTAGAATTCCATATATTGACCTTGAAACGACTGTTTTCTCTAAACGAGCAAAACTTCAATATTGACTTTTCAAACAAAAAAATCAGGAGATAACATACAGACAATTAGGGTACACTTATTTTAGATATGACAGAAATCACAAACTGATATTAAATACAACATTTTAAAACTGTTATTCGTTATTCATATTTGTCTAAAGCGCGTCAAATTCAATACGTAAAACAACAAAAACTATTTGACTTAAGGTCATTCACAATTACATTTGTTTTATTACATTTGATAGTAAAATAGGGAATCCAGTACACTTTCACGCACATTCCCTAAATGCAAAATAAATAAGATTAGATTTTGTAGATTAAATTCCTTCTAATGAAAAAAAACATTCTACTACCGGTAGATTTTTCGGCTCATTCTAATAATGCTGTAAATTACGCAGTGGACCTTGCCCTCGAAAAGGGGTATTCTATCCATCTTTACCACAATTATACTTCGGCTTCTGCTGTATTTGAGGAAGAAAACAGCCGTAACGACGCAACTTCCCAAACATTCAAAGCTGATATCCTTATCAAAAATCTGGCAGAATCAATAAAATTACAACATCCTGCACTTGAAATAACCACCCAATGTGAGCGTGGTATGATAACAGAAACACTACCGGAACTTGCCACTCCTGATCGATTTGATTTTGTTATCATGGGGACTAAAGGCATCACCAATGACGATAGCCAACTTATTGGCAGCACGACCTATGTCATTAGCAAAAAAGCCAAAATACCTGTCTTGGCCATCCCAACTGAAGCGTCCTTTACACCTATTGACAAAGTTGGCTTACTGTCTAATTTTAAAGAAGAAGAGGTACAGACCGTGCAGGATTTTGTCAACATTATCGGCAAAGACTTTGAACTAAAACTTATGCATGTTCACTACGATCATTCATCAGAAAACAGAATCGAAGACAAGCTTGAAGTATGGAAATATAAGATCAAAAAATATATTGGTGTGACCAATATTGCTATAGAAGTAGATTCAATACAAGGCGACATTGAGGACTTAGATACGGTTCCGGAAGTGATTAATGAGATGATCCATGAGGAAAAGATCAAAATATTACTGGTGACACGATCGAGGAAATCGTTCTTTGAACGTGTTTTTACGCGTTCCGTTGCAAAAGCATTATTTAGTCATCCCTTAGTTCCAATATTTTTTACTAAAGCATAACCTTATAGCCATGTCTAAACTATTAATACCAGTAGATTATTCCGAAAACGCACGAGTTGCCGCATTTTATGCAGCTCAAATCGCGACGACAACAAATGATGAGATTACACTCTTTCATTCGTTCACTTCGCATATCAACAAATTTGCGAATGCGAAGCATTTAGTAGACCCCACCGAGGGAGAAGCTCACCATCAGATGGAAAAACTTGTAGCCGAACTTCTACAGGAATATCCTTCGCTTAAAATTTCTACCTTATTTGCCAACGGTATTTTGGCTGAAACACTGGATAAACAAGAGATAAAAGAGGTCTATCAAACGGTGATTATGGGTACAAAAGGAGTGACCGGACTTGAATCTGTATTGATTGGAAGCAATACATATGATGTCATTAAAGAGTCGAAGATCCCTGTTCTAGCCATCCCGAAAAACGTGACAAAATTCAAAAATGACAACATCGCTCTATTGACAAATTTCAAACCCGGTGAACTTGAAGTGCTTAAACAAGCGATACCATTATATGGAAAAAATTTCCATTTACAGCTTATCCACATCAACAAAAACAACCTAGATATCAACATATTAGGAGAAAAACTTAAAAATTGGATTGAACAGATTATTGCTGAAACTGGCATCGAGGATATTTCCTATATCATCAAGTCGCCAAGTTATTTTGCAGGTTCACGAGAGAATATTGCTAACGGTATCCATACCATTATCCGGGATGAAGATATCGATGTTATTTTGATCACAAAAAGCAGAAAAACTTTTTTCCAAAACATTTTTACAGAAAATATTGTTAAGCATCTGGCTTTTGAAATTGAGGTGCCAAACTTTTTTGGGCGTGTAGAGTAACCAAATAATTTTTGGCAAATTTATTGCAAGAGTGTTCAGTGAGTTAATTTAACAACAGTATTATAGTAGATAATTTTACAAACACGCATTATGAAAATTAGCCTTAAAAAATCAGGATTACTTGTTGCGGCAGGAATTTTATCCACCGCATCCTTTGCGCAAAGCACAAAAGAAGCATCAATCGAAGGCACAACTCCATTAGGTTCGGCAACACAATATAGAACCTGGTCTATCGGTGTAGGAGCCGGTGTAACAAGCTTGCAGAATATCGCCAAGTTTAACAATGGTGGTTATGACAAACTAGACTGGAATTTAGGATATAGTGCTTATATCAAGAAACAAATCTCGCCATCATTCGGATTAAAAGCAACTTATTTTGGCGGAAAGACAGCTGGTTATGATAACAGCGACAAGCAAACTGGATTCGAAACCAAAACTCCTTGGTCAGTTGCCTTATCTGGTGAGTTTTTAGCAGCCAACACGAATTGGAGATTTTTCAACAGTTTTATTAAACCTTATGCATCGATTGGTGTTGGGGTAATGAATGCTGAAACTGCTGCAATCGCTGGTGGTAACAAAGGTGAATATGGAGATTCTTATTCTAAGATCTATGTTCCCGCAGATTTTGGTTTGAAATTCGCTGTTGCCAAAGGTATTAACTTTGAATTGGGATACCAATTGAATTGGGCAAACCAAAGATTTGACAACAGAACAGTTGATCAACAATATAAAAATGACTTATTTACTTACGCACATGCTGGCTTAGAATTCGCATTGGGTAGCAGCAGCAAACCTGCATTGAATAATTCAAATCCTGTCGCAACCCTTGTGAATGACTATACAGTAAAATACGATGATCTAAAAGCTCAAAATGATGCATTGAATGCTAAAAACCAAGCTCTGCAAGGTCAATTGGACGGTCTAAACAATGATCTAAAAGATGACGACGGTGACGGTGTTGCCAACAAATATGATAAATGTCCGGGCACACCTTCAGGTGTTCAGGTTGACGGATCAGGTTGTCCAATTGTTGTGAAAAACGAAACCAAAGTTGTTGAAAAAGTAGTCGTTACTGAAGCCGATCGAAAAGTTGTTGCTGAAGCGATCAAAAACTTAGAATTCGATTTAGGCAAAGCAACGATTCGCTCCACTTCGTATGCAACATTGAATAAAGTTGCTGCATTATTGATCGAGAAGAATTTTAGTTTAAAACTCGCAGGTCACACCGACAATACAGGTTCACGTGAATTAAATATGCGTTTATCTAAGGAGCGTGCAGAGTCTGTAAAAGCATATTTAGTATCTCAGGGTGCTAACGCGTCGCGCATCGAAGCAACTGGATATGGTCCAGACCAACCGATTGCATCCAATAAAAACGCAGCGGGTCGTCAACAGAATCGCCGCGTTGAATTTACACTTTATTAATAACTAACAAATTACACTAATAAAAAGGTGTTTTTTAAACAGAAACACCTTTTTATTTACCAAATGTCATAATTCAACTACAAACCTATAGTGAATTTAATTTATAACTTATTACTTTTACACCGGTTTATACAAACACAAATTATATGAAACTAAAATTACAATTAGTACTTGCTCTAGCATCAGCGGGCTTATTTGCCAATAATGCAATTGCTCAAAATGCGAAGGGATCATCCATTGAAGGAACAACACCATTTGGTCCGGTTACGCAATACAGAACATGGTCTATTGGTATCGGTGCAGGGGTGACTAATCAAACCAATATTGCTGGTTTCAATCGTGCAGGTTATGAAGATTTGGCATGGAACCTGGGTTACAGTGCCTATATTAAAAAACAAATTTCTCCTTCGTTCGGTATTAAAGGAAGTTATTTCGGAGGTAAAACAGGAGGTGCTTTCTTAACGAAAACAGCAGATCAGTCATTCGAGGCAAAGACCCCTTGGTCAGTGGCCTTATCTGGAGAGTTCCAAGCAGCCAATACCAACTGGAGATTCTTTAACAGTTTCATCAAACCTTATGCATCAATAGGTGTTGGTGTGATGAACAGCAAAACTACGTTGACGACAGGAACAACTTCCCAAGAATCGGATGGCATTTCCAAAATTTACGTACCATTGGACATGGGACTTAAATTTGCTGTTGCCAAAGGGATCAACTTCGAGTTGGGTTATCAGTTAAATTGGGTTAACCAAAACTTTGACGGTATTCAAGGTGGTCAATATAAGAATGACTTGTTTACTTACATCCATGGTGGTTTAGAATTTGCATTGGGTAATGGTAGCAAACCGGCTTTGAACAATTCAAATCCAGTAGCGACCTTAGTTAACGACTACACATTGAAATATGATGATCTTAAAGCACAAAATGATGCTTTAAATGCTAAAAACCAAGCACTACAAAATCAATTGGATGGCCTAAACAGTGACCTGAAAGATGATGATGGTGATGGTGTAGCTAACAAATATGACAAATGCCCAGGCACACCTTCAGGTGTTCAGGTAGACGGTGCAGGATGTCCAATTGTTGTTAAAAACGAAACAAGAGTGGTTGAGAAGGTTGTTGTAACAGAGGCTGACCGAAAAGTTGTTGCTGACGCAATCAAAAACCTGGAATTCGATTTAGGAAAAGCAACCATACGTCCTACGTCATACGCGACATTAAATAAAGTAGCCGAACTGTTAATCGAGAAAAATTTTAGCTTAAAACTAGCTGGTCACACCGATAATACAGGTTCCCGTGAATTGAACATGCGTTTATCAAAAGAACGCGCTGAATCGGTAAAAGCTTATTTAGTATCTCAAGGTGCTAATGCATCACGTATTGAAGCGACAGGTTATGGCCCTGACCAACCGATCGCATCAAACAAAACCGCTGATGGTCGTCAACAAAACCGTCGCGTAGAGTTCACGCTTTATTAATCGATATTCTTTGATTTATACAAGCCAAAGGCATCACGTGAAGTGATGCCTTTTTTATTACTCCTTTTCTTATCGAAATCTTATTCTTTGATAAGGTAAACGTAAAAAGATCCCCCTATTTAAAGTAAATAAACATTTGAGCAACAAAAAGATAACTTCCAAACAAACAGCATAACACGTATTTTTAATAAAGAAAAATTTAAAAAATGCGTAGACCCCATGCTCTTGTGTTGGCTTTCTTTTCGTTGATCTTTTCCTCTTGTGAAAAGGATCCACCACTTCACGAACCCGGCTCAAATGAAACCATCAACCAGTGGACATTAGACCAAATGAAACGCTACTACTACTGGAATGATAAAATTGGATCAACCCAAGATTACCAACAAAGTCCAGATTTATTTTTCAAACATATCCTATACCCCGAAGATCATTTTTCCACTATCTTACAAACCCTAAATAGTGATACCTATGGAAATACGCTAACAAATACTTTTGGGTTCGATATGGTACAACTCCAAACAACAGGTAAAACCATCCAACTGATCACCCAGATTGTTCCCTTCAGCGAAGGAGATTTAATAGGACTCAAAAGGGGAGACAGCATAAGCCACATCAACAACGAGCCTATCGACCAGAGCAACCTGAAATCGCTACTAAGCAAATCCTTGATTTTACCGGCAATGCATTTGACGCGAAACGATGGCAAAATCTTTCATCTGCCTTCTTCCTATATTTCCCAGCCTGTCCTCTATACCGCTAAACTCATCTCCTCCTCCCCCACGGTAGGCTATATATTTTTAAGTCAATTTGACTTTAGTGGGGCATATTCATTATTGGAAGCGGTCCAAAATTTCAAGTCCCAACAGGTACAAGAACTTATTGTCGATTTACGTTATAACCCCGGTGGACAGGTTGCTTTCGCCTCATTTTGCGCACTCTTATTGGCAGACATCAAGGAAAACGACATTTTTGCCAAATACCAAGGCAACAAAAATATCAAAAATAGAGAAGACAGCTTCGCAGCAGCACTGCAAGGTCAGCCCGATGGCTATTCATTTTCAGCAAAAGATGTTCTAAAACAAGGTTTACATTTAAAAAGAATTTTTATACTCACAGGGCCAAACACGGCATCTGCGTCCGAAATGTTAATTAATGGATTACATCCCTATGTACAGGTTGTACAGGTTGGCGATAAAACCTATGGAAAAGATATGGCATCGACCACGCTATCTACACCTGAGGAAATTCATGGCACTGAACGTGCTTGGCATTTGATTCCCATGATCTATAAAATATACAATAAAATGGGACAAGGAGATTATAGCAACGGAATTACTCCTTCTACCAAGATCGACGAGTTTGCCTTTTTACCTTTGACCCCAATAGGTGACACCAGAGATCCATTGATCCGGGAAGTGTTACGAACAATTCGTGATAAAGACACCAGAGTCAAGGGCACTATCAATACAACAGAAAAGACGAACATTTTATCCCCAAAATATAGAGGAAGTACTTATCAGGTAATACCTATCGAAGTGAGTACAGAGGATAAGACCGAAAAATAATTTTATCAGTGGGCACAAGAATTTAATGAGGTGATGATCATACGTAGATCGGCTCCAGTCTGTCCATTTTTGACTAATTTGCGAAGAGAAGGAGACAAGATTTTCGAACGAATGGTTCGCTCCTTCGATTCATAGTACTGTACGATGTCTTCCAGCTGCTGTAACTGTTCCAAATATTGCCGATAAAGTTCATTCAGCTCCGCCATTTCATTCCTTAAGGATAGCAGCGCAGCCGCATCAACGGACTGATCTACATCTCCCTGAATTTTCAGGGAGATAGCAAATAAATTGCGATGTTTTATAGCATTGATGCCTTTCATAATGACTATTTTTTTGAATTAATGGTTTACCATTGATGTAAGTGTTGACGGGTATCTGTGCTTGTTTTGTAATGAGTTTTATTTCTGTAGCCAGATATTATCCAAACCATAGCCTATCCCTCCAATTTCTGAGAATGCATCAACATCAAAATATGCATCGGATTCTTTTTGAGGGAGATATACAATACCGATATCTACCGAAAAATTAAAAAACAAAAAGACTTTTTGTCCATCTATAAGGATCGGTTTTAAATCCTTATCTAATACTTGCGCCTTTGGCACAAAAGTAGCGTCAATCGGTATTTTGATAAATTCTTCGGGAATTTTATCTGATATCAAGTCGGTAATCAGGATTGGATTTTCGTCATACTTGACCATATCCATTCCCCAACTTTCATCATAGACAGGCTTACCTTGATAAACCGCCAATCGAATTGGCTCACCATTAGGTGAAATTGTTTTATTATAATTTAAGATCTTTACTTGCCTCACACCCGGAATCGATTCAACATCATCTCCCAAGGGATTTGGCCCAACAACGAGTGACGGATCAATGGGACTTTTACTATGTACACCAAAGGTATTTAATCCTGATTTGAGCGGAAGCCGTTGCTCTAGGACGACCTGATCATTACTATTATATGCAACGACCGATGAAGAATCGGCATCTTTATTTCGTATAAAAATAAAATTAGCATCGTTTGGATTAGCAACTTTTCCATCTATCGTTACTCTTTTTACATCCACCGACGCAGTGCTATAGGATCTAAAAGCAATCCGGGCCAATTCTTCAGTTTCTACAATAGGTTCACCTTTTTGACAGGAAGACAATAGGGATCCAATCCAAAGGGCTATAAAACAGAGAAATAAATTTTTAATCATCTATAAAGGATAAAGAAGTGAGCCATTGCATGGCTCACTCAATTAAATAATCAATATTAATAAGTTTTTGGAGCAAATTGAGTCCAGTTTGCAGTCCAAGGAGCAGTTGTCGGATGGAATGCACCTTTATAAGTTGTACTTCCATCACCATATGCAGGTGAAGTTGACAATGGTCTTAAAAAAGCAGGATTAAATGTAGATGTTGTTGGATAAAAAATATTTCCAGCTCCTGCTAAATTCAAATATGTCGTTGCATCTGTTGAAACATTTGTTTGATTTCCAGCTGGTGTTGCACCACTGAAAGCTGCTGTATACGCATGTACAACATTACCTGTAAAAGTACCTGTTGCACCATCCTGAAATGCAGCACCTGTGGCATAACCTGCGATAATCGAATTTTGAATATCATACTGTGAAGCTCTTCTCCAACGGTTACCAAATTTCAGCTTAGTCGTAGCTACACTAGCATCTTTAATACCCAAGAATGTGAAATTTTTCAATACCGGACGAGTCTTAGGTGTCGCTGCATATGGTGCTGTACCTTCGTTATCCGACTCCAAACCGTTTGAATCCGAGCTACCGCTTGATGTGCTATTTGTTGAATTAGGATCCTTTAATGATAAGGCATATTGAATTGTTCCAGTGTATCCATGATCGAAATCAAAGTCATCATCGTCATTCGATAATGCAACCAAGTACTTCGCATTTACAGTACCTCCGAAGAATTCGAAGCCATCATCTTTACCCCAGGATACTTGAATGTTTTCTAGGGTAGTTCCGCTACCAACACCACCTAGCGTTAATCCATTGATTTCATTGTTATCGTTCAAGTTGTAACCGGCAAATTCAATACGCACATATTTCAATGAACCTGAATTGTCTGCTGGACTAGAACCACCATAAGATACATCTGTTCCTATTGGTTGCGGTAATCCTTCGATTTTTGTTGTCGCAGGCTGGTTTGTTGTTGCTGATCCCAATATGATCAATCCACCGAAATCGCCAGGATTGCGGGATCCAGATGCATTCGGAGAAGTAAACACGATAGGCGATGCAGCAGTACCATTAGCGATCAATTTCGCTGTTTTTGGAACAACTAATACTCCCTTAATATCGTGTGTTTTTCCAGAGACATTATCAGTGTAGGCTTTAGTATTACCAGAAGTAATGTAAGTACCCGCTTGAATTGTCAATGTCGCACCCGGTTTTACGAAAGCAACTCCATCAATTTTCCATACGGTATCTGCAGAAAGCGTAGTTTTAGTAATAATACCGGCAGCATCTGTTGGGATCGTTGCCTGAGGTTTGTTTGGCAAACCAGCATTCAAATCTGAATTAGGTCCTACGTTGTCTTTGTTACAAGAAGCTAATGCGATTGCGCATACGCTTGCTACTGTTAAGATTTTTTTCATTTTGTGTTAAATAATTACTAGCTTTGCCATCACAAGATCATTTTTTAGACTATGCATCCCTATGGGATAGCATTTCATAAGGTTGCATAGTTGTTTTCAATCACCCGTTTTCTGTATTTTTCTATTTTACTTCCCTGTTGTGCGACTTGGACAAACCCGGAACTTATGTACATTATTGAGGAGTGATATGAAACTGCCTCGCGCAGATAGTTTTATCTTATTAAAAATTGTATGTCAATGAAAGATTAAATCTTCTTCCATCTTTTTTTCGATAGGTTATAATATCCCCATCAGCTTTATTGTATCTATTGTCCCCTTTAAATTTTTTGATTGTATAAATTCCATTTTCATTTCCGACACTGTATCCCTCTGTATTCTGATAATAGCGAGTCCAATCATCTAATAGGTTCGCCATATTCAACTTAGCTTCTAATTTATTGTTGAGAAAACGTTTATATATCTGCAGGTCCAGTTGCTTAGGCGCTAATTCATATTCCACTCTATTGGGATCAATGGAAGTAATATTCGTTCTGTATCCTCTATGGTTATAACTAACCGTCGTTCCGAATGAATTTCCCCAATAGCCAATTCCCAAATTCAACAACCATGGTGATTGACCGATCAAAGGACGATCCTGACCGGGAGAACGATCTTTAATCCGCTCAGGCAACTCCTTTCCGTCAACAATCTTATACTTCCACGAACTCAATACATTTACTTTGGAGCTTAAAAGCGTTGCATTCGCTGAGATAAAAAAATTTGTTAACCAATCTTTATCACCTATAAAACTTAAATTTTTACGAATTTCAAATTCTAACCCATTATTTTTAGCAGATTCCATATTATTAAAGACATAATAGGCCCCACCCGTAAATGATTCATCTTCGACCAGTTCAATGGGTTTATCCAGATATTTATAAAATCCCGTTAATGATATAATTTCTCCCGGACTTGGGTACCATTCCAACCGCAGATCTACATTATCAATAAAGGTCGATTCCACATTATCCCCTGAAATAATCGCATCCAGTTCAAAGTCATAAAATCCAAAAAAACCTGTTTCTCGAAAATCTGGACGGATGGCAGTTTTTGAATAGCTACCTCGAACATTAAAGGTATTAGTAACACTATAAGTGGCATTAATGGATGGTAAAAATTTCCAATTATTTTCACGCACAAGCAATTTATATGCTATAAATTTATTTTTGTCATCATTCGGATCACCATTCTGTTTTCTAAACATTTCGTCCTGACGATTTTTTAGGTTATAATATTCAGCACGAACACCATACACCAAGCGCAATTTATTCCATAATTTCTGATCCAACATAAAATATCCTGCGTGCGATTGCATACTTCCGTCATATACATTTCCGCCAATAAGCTCGGGATAATAATAAGCCTGACCAATGCCGTTGCCAATATTTTCCGACGAAAACAACACATCATAAGGCGCTTCGATAGCAGGCGCTGCGGTTGACGGATCATTAGGCATATAGGAACGCGTAAAGGGCAACAAACGAAATATGGATAAATCTCGCTTCTTAGACCAGCCCTGATAACCAACTTTAACCAAAGTACTGACAGATCGTCCTTCTCCAAAAATGCGGGAAAATGCCATTGCCCAATTATAATCATCCTCATTGATCTGTGTCCACATACGGGAATCTTTTCCCAGCACAGATGAATTTGACCATCCTGAAAGATTTAACAAATTTGGAGTCTGAAATAGATGTTGATCATCGAATACAGTAGTCAATCTATATCTCAATTTCCGCTCATCTAAAATCTGTTGTTTGATTTTATTATAGGCAAACATGCCTTCCGCTTTAATTTTCCAAGGCAATTTATATTCGCCGCTTAATTGATGCTGTTGTAAAGACATTGCTTCAGGCAGCTGATACTGATTTTTTGTTGGAGCATTACTTAGGTCTGCAAAGGCCGCTCGAATATTTTCATTATAGGAGTTGTTATAAGTACGGGCATATATATTTTTGAATGCGAGCTTAAAATCCTGCCCTTGTAACCCAAAATTCGCAACTAACCCACTACTACTATTAAAACGATAAGAAGTACCCGCTCCATTTAAACCGACTCCTGTACTGTCAATATAGTGTGCTCCATTAATAGCGGATCCTCTCACATTATTGAAGGCTACAATATTTTGTTCATTTCGAATATTCGCAGAAGCAGAGAAACCAAACAATAATCCATTTGAAAGATTATATCGTCGCCCCAATGCAAACCGAAAATTTTGGTTGGGATTGGCTTTATAACGATATAGTTTCATAGCGTCTGCATTGACCTGTTTAGATTGGGATATTGCATCAATGTCATTATACTTGACATCTGAACCCGGCATTAAAAATTCTTCATTTAACTTTGGATCGTCCAGTACATACCCAGGGGGGGCATCCAGACGTCGGGCTTCACCATTCCAATACCAAGGCAATATCCCCTCAGGTTGTTTTGAAGAAGAATGATTAAAACCAAAAAATTCCGATGCTTTCCGCTCCCCCAGCCGATAAAAGTCTTTGCCAGTTGTGCGGGAATTACCACCTATCCCATATTGTATTGTCGTAAAATTCTTCTCCGGAATATTCAATGTATTTACCGAAACCTGTCCGCCAGAAAATTCAGCGGATACATCCGGTGTTGCCGTTTTATTGACCACCACCGAGCTCACCATTTCTGTCGGTATAATATCAAAGGAAAAATCCCGTCTATTCTGCGAAGTACTCGGAATCACCACACCGTCCAACATGGCCTGATTGTAGCGGTCGGACATCCCCCGCACAATGACGTTCCGGTTATTAACAGTGGTCAATCCGGTAACACGTTTTAAAACCTGCCCCATATCATTGTCCGGTGTACGTGCGATCTGTTCGGCGGATATTCCGTCCGTCACCGACGCTGCGTTTTTTTGCGCCGCATAAAGACCGGCTACGGAAGCTTTTTTAAACGATACATTGACAACTGCCGTCTCTAGCGCATTTACCTGCGTCTTCATGGCAATGTTTAACCCTGTCCGTTGTCCGGACTGTATTTTGACCCCTTCAATACGTTGGGTCTGGTAAGAGAGGTAACTGACTTCCAATATGTAGGTTCCCGGTTCAGCATTCAAAAGATAGCTCCCATCGATACCGCTCTGTGTTGATTTATTGGTACCGATCAGTTTGATGCTGGCATTAGCCAAAGGCTGACCGCGATCATCAATAACTTTACCTGAAATATACCCATTCTGCTGTACCGGTTTTTCGACCAATGTAATATAGACACTGTTGTCTTGAGCCATTAGGTCAGTCTCCCTGAGCAGATAACGCATGACATCGCGGACACTATTACTTTTAAAAATTTTGGCATTTACCTTTTTCTTTGCCAGATTATATTTCGCTGCATCGAAAGCGATATGTATATTTTGGGATTCCAAACGTTCGAAAGCCGCCGGAATATTAGATTCACTAAAAGAAACTGTAATCTTTTTATTGAGTAACTGCCCGTATGCGCCCGAAGCTAAGAGCATTTCGGCCGACACGATCGAAAGAAATAGACCTACCAACGATGTCCTTATCATAAACTTAATATCGTTTTGCGTAACGTATTGCTTAAATTTCATAAATTTGTATGCGTATATAATATCTCTTAAGTTGTTGTATATGTTATCTATACCATCTCCAAATGGTACATGATGCAGAGTTGACGATGGCCGTCGTCAGCTCTCTTTTTTTATTCCCGAATTAGTAAATATGCACTATCCTGCCCTCCTTCCTTGATTTGTTGTGATGAATTGCTTTGATACTTTCCAGGGTTGCCGTCCAGGACAGCTGCTTTGATATCGGCATACTATACCGTTGTTGGGCAATCCGCTGATCGTCAGTTTTAATATCCACATCATAGATACTTTTGACCGCCAGTGCCAATTCTGCAAAACTGCTTTGCTTAAGATAAACTCTTCCCTCAATCCAGCTATTCCGTGTCGTCAGATCAAAAGTCTCCTGCTGGCTATTGTGGTTATTTTTGGTATAACGGATCTGTTCGCCGCGGGTCAGCACACCCAGCGGATTGCTATTGGCAGTAACCTGCACTTTACCTGTAAATACGGACACCGATATCTCATCCAATTCCGCATAGTTTTTCACGGTAAAGGAGGTCCCCAGCACCCTTGTCTGTATTTGTCGGGCATTCACCACAAAAGCTTTTGAGGAATCTTTCTTGATCTCAAAATAGGCCTCTCCAGCCATAAGCTCCACAACTCGATCACGCCTATTGTAAGAGACGGTATCCAATTTAATTTTGGAATATGCGTTCATTATAACGGTTGATCCGTCGGCCAAAAATATCCGCTTACGTTGTGAGGCCCCTGTTTCAAAAATCCGGTAACCGGGTTTTAAATTCGCTTCTCTTTGGGAGAAATTCAGATCATGCTGTTTTGTCCAAAATAAAACGCTAACACATAACAGTAGACTTGCTGCAACCGTTCCGCTCCAGTAGATTATGCTCCGACCCACTGATTTTTTAGACGCAGTACTTCCAATACGTTGCTGTATATTATTCCATAATCGAACCTCATCTACCTCCCCTTCAGAAAGTTCTTCCCGATCAAGCGTATCATACCAGCGATCAATCAGGGACCTCTCAGCCTTGTTCGCATTATTATGCTGGTATCTATAGATTAAGGATTCAAAAATTCTTCTTTTCACTTTTTATGCCTGCTGTTTATATACAAGTCCGCAAAAAAGCCTCAAAGTACTTCAAGAAATAGTTAATGTTGTATGAAAGAATTGTTAAAGGATCAAAGTTCAGAAAATAGGAATATGGCAAGGTGGGTAAGCTACTTAGCGAGCTCGTCTATAATAAAGACCAAAAGAAGGCTAAAACTACCGTTTTGAACATGTTGATAGCCCAAAATAGCTTTCCGTAATCGTTTGGATGCTTCCGTAAGATTATTTTTGACCGTTTGCTCAGACAGCCCCATACGCATGGCTATCTCTCGAATGGATAAATGTTCCCATTTCAATAAAAGCGCTTGCCGCATATTCTGTGGCATAATTTCCAGCTCTTCCTCCAACAACTTCTCAAGGGCTAAATACGTATTGAGATCCTCTGGATGCTGCTGCACATAGTCGAATATATGTTTACTCCAGTGTTCCAACAATCTGTCTTTGGCTTTATTGGAATTAAAGAAATCTATAATTTTATATTTGAGCATCCCTTTCAAATAGGCTGGAAGATTCATTTGGATGTCGATTGTATGCCGCCTTTCCCAAAATTGGACAAACAGCTCCTGTAGAATATCCTCCACATCCTGTCGGTCTAGGATCCGACGGGCAGCGTGCTGATAAAGATCTTTCCAGCAATAGCGATACAATTCCTCATAAGCAGAAGTATCGTTAAACTCTTTAATAGCTTGTAGCCAACGCTGATGTACAACTGGTCCTTGATTCATGCTAATACCAAAATTAAGGTTGAGATATTAAGTTTCTATTAATAAATGAATAAAGAAACTGTAGGTATATAAAATAGTTTCACATTCGAAATAATACTTTTCAAAGTGAGCTAAATCTATATAACAGCGCTCAATTTATTATCACCTGGTATAAAAGAATCAGATTCCCTTAAAAATCAATTATTTAAATTATTTGTTTATTCCAATATTATTCTTACCTTTGCAACGCCTTAGGCAATAGTGCCTATTGTATAAAATATTTCATGAACCCATTTTTAGAACTGGGAATCCGTGAGGAAGTTGTTAATGCCATCTCAGAATTAGGTTTCGAAAAACCTTCTGAAATTCAGGAAAAAGCCATTCCTGTTTTATTGACTGGTAACGACGATTTTGTCGGATTAGCCCAAACTGGCACAGGAAAGACCGCGGCATTTGGTCTTCCATTATTAGAGCAATTAGACTTTTCTCAAAAACACCCACAGGCATTAATCCTTTGCCCTACTCGGGAATTATGTTTACAAATCTCAAAAGATTTAGAAAAATTTGCTAAATACGTTGACAACGTACATGTTGTTGCTGTATATGGAGGTGCAAATATCTCAGACCAGCTACGTCAAATTAGACGTGGAGTGCAAATTGTAGTAGCGACCCCAGGTCGTATGTTGGATATCATCGGCAGAAATGCGATTGATTTTTCAAATGTAAAATATGTTGTATTGGATGAAGCGGATGAGATGCTCAATATGGGCTTCAAAGAAGACATCAACAACATTTTGTCAGAAACTCCTGACGAGAAAAAAACTTGGTTATTTTCGGCGACAATGCCTTCTGAGGTACGTCGTATCGCAAAGAATTATATGACCGATCCAGTTGAGCTTACTGTAGGTACAAAAAACACCGGTAATGCCAACATTGAACACCACTATTATTTGATCAAAGCAAAAGATAAATATGCTGCGTTCAAACGTATTGTGGATTCAAACCCTGATATCTTTGGTATCGTATTTTGTCGTACAAAAATCGAAACACAGGATATCGCTGAAGCGTTGATTAAAGATGGTTACAATGCAGATTCATTACATGGTGATTTATCCCAACAACAACGTGATAAAGTAATGAAACGTTACCGTGACCGTAGTTTACAATTGTTGATCGCAACAGACGTAGCCGCTCGTGGTATTGATGTAAGTGATGTAACTCACGTTATTAACTTCTCTTTACCTGATGAAACAGAAAACTATACACACCGTTCAGGCCGTACAGCCCGTGCAGGTAAAACTGGTATTTCACTTTCTTTGGTAAACGTAAAAGAACTAAGCAAAATCCGTCATCTTGAAAAGATCATCGGTAAGCCTTTTGAGAAAAAACAAGTACCTCAAGGTGCTGAAGTTTGCGAAAAACAATTATTTTCTATCGTTAAAAAGATTGAAAATGTTGAAGTAAACGACGAACAAATCAGCCCATTCTTGCCTGCAATTATGGAAAATTTGGAGTCACTTTCAAAAGAAGATATCATCAAAAGATTCGCTTCTCTTGAGTTCAACCGTTTCTTGGATTATTACAAAAATGCACCTGATTTAAATATCGAAGCGCGTGACGGTGGTCGTGAAGACCGCGGTGATAGACGTGATGGTCGTTCACGTGAAGGTTCAAAAGGCTACACGCGTTTATTTATGAATTTAGGTTCAGTAGACGAATTCTCTCGTGGAGATATGTTGGGCTTCATCTGTAACAATGCGAATATTTCAGGAAAATCAATCGGTAAAATTGATTTGAAAGGCGTGTTCACATTCTTCGAAGTTCAAGATGCAGAAGTAGAAAAAGTATTCCAAGGATTCCAAGGTGTAGATTACAACGGTCGTCAAGTACGTATCGAAGTATCTGGTGAAGCAAGAGGTGAAGGTCGTAGCGACCGTGGCGGAAGAAGCCGTGGTGGTGATCGTGGCGGAAGACGTGAAGGTGGATACCGTGGTGGTGATCGCGGTGGAAGACGTGAAGGTGGATATGGTGGCGGCGAACGCAGCGGAAGACGTGAAGGCGGATTCAGTGGTGAGCGTCGTGATCGTGGCGAGCGTAGCAGCAATGGCGGCGGCTTCCGTGATTTCTCTGGAAAACGTAAAGAATCAAAAAGCAAATACTAATCATTAGTACTTAGCATAAGAGTTAAAGACCCTGGTACAAAAGCGATCAGCTTGAGATGCCAGAGTCTTTTCTTTTATTTCCCCTCCTAACAGTACAGGCACTAATATCTCCTGCCAATATAATAGTCTCTATAAAAAAGCGTAAATTAGCTGTATTATACGAACTGGACTTCTAACATGCCAATAGTAGCAACAAGATTATTTGATTTAACATACCTGCAATATAGTATTGCCCCGGATTTCCCAATGTTTTCTTTCAGAAAAGATAACGAATGGGTACAAGTAAGCAATACTCAATTTATTGAACAGATCAACGAGACATCTAAAGGTTTGATCGCATTAGGCGTTCAGCCTGGAGAGAAAGTAGCATTAATTAGTGAGAACCGCATCGAGTGGAATATCCTTGATTTTGCCATTCAACAAATTGGAGCTGTAGTAGTCGCCATCTACCCTAATATTTCAACCTTAGATTACACGTATATCTTCAATCATGCCGAAATCAGGAAGTGTATTGTTAGTTCAAAGACACTATACACAAAGATATTAACGATACAAGATAATTGTCCGCAACTAAATGCTATTTACAGTCTAGACAAAGAGGATGGTCTAAACCATTGGCATGACTTCGTTTCCAAGGGCGAGATCATTACAGATGAAACGCTAAACCAACTACGTGATGGTATAAAAACCGATACATTGGCGTCCATCATTTACACCTCTGGCACAACAGGAAATCCCAAAGGTGTTATGTTGTCTCATAAAAATTTATTGGCAGATACGTTGAGTAGTGAATATTCCTTTCCTGTCGAACGAGGTGATCGTGCCCTCTCCTTTCTTCCAGTTTGTCATGCCTATGAACGCGTATTCCAATATGTATATATGTACAAAGGTTTGACAATCTTCTTTGCTCAATCGATGGATACGATAGGTGAAGATTTTAAATCCGTTAAACCACATATTTTTTCCGCTGTACCTCGTGTATTGGAGAAAGTTTATGAGAAGATTATGGCTACAGGAGAGCAATTAACAGGAGTCAAGCGTAAGCTATTCTTCTGGTCCTTGAGCGTCGGCGAACAATACAAACTGGAGGGACGTACATGGTGGTATGACTTTCAACTGAACATTGCCCGTAAATTAGTTTTTTCAAAATGGCGCGAAGCATTAGGTGGTGACATCAAAGGGATTGCCTCCGGGAGTGCTGCTTTACAGGAAAGATTAATCCGTCTGTATATGGCAGCAGGGATTCCAATATATGAAGGTTATGGCCTCACTGAGGCGGGACCATGTATCGCTGTAAACTGCTATAAACGAGGTATGAAAATTGGTACTGTAGGCTTACCGTTAATTAATATCGAAATAAAGCTTGCTAACGATGGAGAAATATTGACTAAAGGCGAGAATAATATGATTGGCTATTATAAAAATCCAGAGGCAACAGCAGAAGCGATCAAGGATGGCTGGCTTTATACTGGGGACATTGGCCAATGGGTAGACGGTAAATTTCTTAAAATTATAGACCGAAAGAAAGAGATGTTCAAGACTTCTGGAGGAAAATATATCGTTCCGCAGCAGATCGAATCTAAACTGGTCGAATCTTCATTTATCGAACAGGCTATGGTACTTGGAGAAGGCCGCAAATTTCCTGCGGCGTTGATTGTTCCCAACTATAATAATCTTCTAGAATGGTCAAGAAGTGCTTTTCCCGCCCTTGCCAATCTTTCTAGACTAGATTTTCTAAATAGCCCAGAACTGAAACAGAAAATGGGATCGGAACTCAACCGTATTAATCAAAATTTTGGCAGCTGGGAACAGATCAAGAAGTTCATCATAGTTCCCGACGAAATGACCGTTGAAACCGGTGAATTGACACCGACGTTAAAAATGAAAAGAAAAGTTATCTTGCAAAAATACGAACAAGAGATTGAAGATATTTATCAAAACTAGTCTACAAAAAAGCCTTTGTCAAAAACAAAGGCTTTTTGTAATCAACTAAATTATATTCTTTATTTTTTAACAATCCGTTGACGAATCGCTTCATAGATCACTACTGCGGCCGACACAGATACATTTAACGAACCTATTTCACCGTACATTGGTATCTTGGCCAGGTGGTCGGCAATACGAATTAGGTCATTGGAAACACCAACGTCCTCTGCCCCCATAATTACACAGGTTGGAGCTGTATAATCCACATCGTAAATGCTCGAGGTTGTTTTTTCTGTACTGGCAACTAACTGCACACCTGAATCAATCAAAAATTTACCAACTTTGGACAAGCTATCATGGCGACAGACAGGGATTTTATAAAGTGCTCCAGCAGATGTTTTAATGGCATCAGGGTTAACCTCAGCTGAGCCCTTTTTAGGGACAATGATGGCATGTACTCCAGAACATTCCGCTGTACGTGCAATAGCACCCAAATTGCGCACATCTGTCACTCCATCCAACATCAGAAGTAAAGGAGTTTCACCTTTTTCATAAATCTGAGGGAGAAGTTCTTCTATATCATGATAGGTAATTGGAGAAATAACCGCAATTACACCTTGATGATTTTTACGTGTTATGCGGTTTAATTTTTCAATTGGCACCTGTTGAGAAGCGATATTATGTTCCTTTAACAAGGCTTTCAATTCTAGAATCAAACTGCCGCTCAAACCGCGTTGTATAAATAATGACTCGATCTCTTTACCACTATCGATTGCTTCGATGACAGCACGAATACCAAATACCATCTGATTCACTTCACGTCTTTCCCCGTGGTCGCGATCACGTCTCTGAAAATTTCCTTGCATAATAAATACTAAATATTTCCCTCTTCATGGAAGAGTTTGCAAATGTACAAAAATAAAAAACAACTAGCGTGTTTGAATTAGCTTAGCCCCAAGTTAAACTCCTTCCGCAAAGTATCTAAAAGCGGGTTTTTGTTGACCATTGCTTGATACTTCTCCTGGGAAGTATAGGGTTTGCGTGAAATCGTATGTTCCATCATCACCCCCTGCAGATCCAGCGAAAAATTCTGGAGTTTCACACGTAAGTAGTTCAGCACATCAACCTTTGCACTTTGCAATACATCCATCTGAACACCATTTTCGACATCAATTTCAATCAATACCCCATTTAACCGCGGTTGCATAGCCGTCATCATGGTATACAAGTTAATCTTGTTTTCCGCTTTCAGCTGTTCAGCATAACTGTTCCAAACAGCAATAAATTGACCGAATGAAACATCACGTTGTTCGCTTCCACGTATTAATTCTGGCTCATCACCTTCTTTGGCAACCGCATTGTTATCGTATATGGTATTCAAATCCGGCAAAGACGGAATAATTGCTGCAGTAGATGCTCCCCATCCGCCTTTTTTTACTTTAGGAGGCACGTTGGAAATAGGATCTTTTTTCACCTCTTCCTTAGTCTCGGAAGCCTGATAATTTACGGGGTTAGCTTGCGAACGCGGTGTCACAGGATTTTCAACGACAGGAGCATTCGCTGGAGAAGTCGCTTGCGGAGTAGGGACTACCGAGGTTTGTTGCGCTTGTCCAACTACTGGCTCAGGAAGTTTTTTTTTTACGCCCTCGGTTGCCGAAGGAATCTGTACGGATCCAAGCTGGCTCAATTTAATCGCACTTGCGATATGACATGTCTTGAGGAGTGAAAGTTCAACTTGCAGGCGTTGATTTTTACTTGTCTTATAGTTGATCTCACATTGATTGGAAATATTCAATGCAGATAACAAAAATCCTGGAGAAGCTTTTTGGGACTGCTGCAGATACTTTTGACGAATACTATCACTGACTTCCAATAATTTTAGCGTACTTGGCTCTTTGGCAACCAGCAAATTTCTAAAATGAGCTGACAGACCTGCTATGAAATGACTGCCATCAAACCCGTGATTTAAAATCTCATTGAAAATCAATAAAGTTTGTGCTGCATCCTCCGTTAAAATAGCATCCGTTAGCTTAAAATAATAATCGTAATCCAAGATATTCAAATTATCGATTACAGCTTGATAGGTGACATTTTTATTGGAAAAACTGACGATCTGATCGAACATCGACAAGGCATCCCGAAGGCCACCATCGGCCTTTTGGGCAATGATATGCAAACCATCCTGATCATACGCTATGGCCTCCCGATCAGCTATTCTCGCAAGATGACTTGCCATGTCCTCCACTTTGATTCGATTGAAATCAAAAATCTGACAACGGGAGAGAATCGTCGGTAAAATCTTATGTTTCTCCGTTGTGGCCAGGATAAAAATTGCATAGGACGGTGGCTCTTCCAATGTTTTCAAAAATGCATTGAAAGCGGCCTGCGAGAGCATATGCACCTCATCAATAATATAGATCTTATATTTTCCTGCCTGTGGTGGTATACGGACCTGATCAATGAGATTACGGATATCATCTACAGAGTTGTTAGATGCTGCATCGAGTTCATGGATACTGAAAGAATTGCCATTTTGAAAAGATTTACAGCTATCACATTCGCCACAAGGCTCAGTTCCCGGTAAAATCTGTTCACAATTTATTGTTTTGGCCAAAATACGGGCACAAGTAGTTTTACCAACACCACGCGGCCCGCAAAATAAAAATGCCTGCGCCAATTGATTGTTGTGGATCGCATTTTTTAAGGTACCTGTAATGTGTTGCTGACCTACAACCGAATCAAAGGTAATCGGGCGGTATTTACGTGCAGAAACAATAAAATTATCCATTGCACGAAGATACGAATTTTAATATTATTTTTCTACGTAACATTAATTTGTAGCGGCAGTGGAGTGCGAAAATTTTGCGGTATTATCTCATTTTCTGGCATAAAAAAAGACATCCCTGTACAAAGTAAATATAGACTCCCTTGCCTACCTGCACATTGTATCAAAACAAGGCGTATGGCTATGGCTAGCAAGAATACTACACTAAAGTGTTTTAGACTAAGTCATTTTTAAATGTTAATTTCGGCGAACTAAAGACTATTCGAAAACAACTTTATTAATTATTGATAATAACAAGCAATATATCCCTGCATTAGGATACTTTGAGTGTAGCAGATAGTTAATAGCTTTCGTTAATCTTACAAAAACCAAATTTATGAAGCACTTAACACACCTATTTTACTTTTTTTTATTTAGTACATTTTTATTTGTAGGCTGCAAAAAAGAAGACAGTTATGAGGAACTCACGAGTCTAGCAGACGATAAAATCCAACAAGCTGTTAAACTAACAGAACATCTTTCCTGCAATGATCTAAAGGAATGTCGTATTGACACGCTTTATTACACCTATGTACCGGTACATCCAAGCTTTGAGCAAGCCTATAATCAATTACTTACCGAAGCTGCAGACCTTAAAGAAAGGGCGCAGAAAGTATATAAAGGGCCTATTGTTTACAATACGAGTCCTGCTGAAAATTATCTTCCACCCCACTTTGGATTGCGCTGCATTGCCGACAAGGTCAAGGTCGCCCGTGCCACGGATCTGGAACTACCTGAAATTAACCAGCGGCTGGATGAACTGTTACCTAAAATGACCACATTTTTCAATGACATTCCCTGTACCGACCCAAGTAAATGGCATATCGCCCCTTTTCGTAAAGACTGTGAATTTATCTCCATATTGTATACTGACAAAGAAAACTTTGCTGAGTTTGGCAATATGGCAGAACAATATAATCATTTGGATCATGCAAAAAGAGTACTAGACAAAAGCTTGAACTGTCCAGATAAAAATGACAAACCAGCCAAAGGAGTAATCTGTGAAAATGGTAAGCCTAAGATTACGTATTAATATACGCCGTGCTACCAAATCTTATATTCGATAAATCAAATCATTCTTTATAGGAATGATTTGATTTAGATAAAGCTCAGCCTTCAGATGGCTGAGCTTTTATCTAGTTCTATACTACTTCATCAGGTATCCGAAAGCTTTGGGTCTAACCATAGTTTCCTGATAAACCTTACCAAAACGATCGGTTACTTTAATTAACAAGGTGCTGGTGGGAGAAGAGGCCTTCACTTTAAACATGTGCGCTGTCAAAGTGCTCACAAAGTCCTCGGTGGGGGTAGCATTTCGATTAAGTCGCTGTGCTGAATAGGAAACAATATGCAATGGATCTCGCATACGAACACGGGAGACTGTCAACGGTTGACCATTTTCACTCACTTCGACTTTCCAATTTTTATCGTAGTTCCAAACATTGATCAATACCTCATTGTTGTTATTGGGATTCGCATATTCCGCCGCATAACTCTCCCATTTCAGATCACTTGTAGGCTTAAAATTTGGGGCATATTTATCTTTGGTAAGATGCACCTGATTAAGATCATAAGCCCTAAATTGATAATCAGCATGCTCACCAATACTCTTATACCCCCACTTTAAATCTCTTCCGTCTATCGCCCATATTCCATAGCCTCCTGGAGCCCCATCCTTACAAATATGATTGCCTGCATATCCCGCGTTACCGGTCCACCACCAAGTCGCACAGATGGCAGCTGTATTATGCTCCATGATATGCGGCGTAGCAGCAGTTTCCACGTTATAATTGATATGCGTATGTCCCGTGAGCACATGCACGGTTTTAAATCCATTCAAGGCGTTCACAAAATCCTGCGCATTGCTTATCCGATATCCTGTCGTTTCGGCACCGTTCGTATTGAGACTTGGATTGGTATGTAAATGTGCATGCATGGCGATCACAATCGGCGTATCCTTATCCGTAATGGTTGCTAGATCTTTTTTGAGCCATTCAATCTGATCAGCGACAATTTTTGTATTATAGTTCCTTGCATCACCGGCATTAATATATTCAATATTATCTAAAACAATGTAATGTACCTTACCGATATTGAAGGAATAATAAGTCGGCCCCAATACATCACGGAACTTATCTTCAGCTCCCCAATCCTCATAAAACTTTGGATCGTTATCATGATTGCCCATGGTATTAAATACCATCGCGTTGATCTTATTCATTTCAACAATATACTGCGGCAGTGCATAATTATTGGTATACCAATACCCATCCCAAGTCATATCTCCCAATGTCAGCGCATACACTTTATTGCCCGCATTTTTATAGTTTTGTATTGACTGATTAACATCGGGCAGGAATCCTTTCTGAAACTGATTCAGGTCATCCGTACGTTTAGCCAAATGCATATCTCCCAACACCATGACCACATGTTTTTCATTATTTGCAGCCTTAAGCTCAAAATCTTTAATCTCAACAATGTTTGCCGGCTGCGAAAGGCGTTGAAAGAATTGAGGCGCATTGACGTTTGAATCAACTTCATAGTTTCCCGGTATGGAAATAAACACATATTTTCCTTTTTTGGAAGAAGGTAAATAATATATACCAGCTGCATCCGTCATTGTCACTTCAAAGCCGTCTGATACCACAACATTGGCAACACCTACACCATTGGCGTAAACAACACCCTTTACAGTCATTCCTGTTTTGTCGGGGATATTCGCATTAAAAAATAAATTGACAATGGTTGATCCCAACAAAAATGACTGGGCTCCGCGTTTTACGGATATCCGATAACTATCCGATGGCAATTCCGTAGGGAAAACAAAAACAATATTATCTGCAGAAGCAGATTTGCTTGCGACAGTAAATTTCCCCATTACACCGAGTTTATTCAGTGATTCAAAATATAGCTGATCCCCCATCTTGAATCCTGTTCCTTGTATTGTATATTCGCCCCCCTTGGAAGATTCTATCCGAGAGGACAATAGCACACCGGTTATCCGTAATGTATTATCTTCATTCCCCGGTTCGGGTTCGCCAGGCTTATTTTCAGGAATAGCTGAGGCTTTGGTGCAGCTGTATAAGTTTAATGTTAGGCCAAGTCCGGTTACCAATGTAGCTCGGATAAAGACCCGTCGGTTATATTGTTCTTTTTTTTTCATAAAAAATAGGTGATTAAAGGCTATTAACAATTACTTAGCGGGGGGCACAAAAATAGCCCATGCAATTTTTCTGAAGAGAAAGTATGCATGGGCCAGGTTTATTATTTAGCGACGGTAACAACGATATCGTCGACAAAAATACGGTTAACGGTAGCTGGCCAATTACCAGCACGCTGATCAAAAGCGCCACCCAATAACCAAATTTGAGTCTCCGCAGTAGCTCCCGTAACAACAAAAGAATAGGTCGCTTCCGGAGCTTGCCATGCAACTCTGCACGATTCTAAATTCGAATTAGGAGTTGCAACGTTCATCACATTAAATTGGTTCACGCTGACCGTTCCTGGTCCTTTGACACCAACGTTGAGTAGATAATGATCACCAGTGGCATATCGTACAGCTTTGAAGGTAACCAATAGATTTTTTGTACGCTGTACATTGGCCAGCTTCGGCGAAATTAGATCGCCGCCGTAGTTCGTACGCCCTAATTTAATAAAGCCTGGTCGCGCATAAATCGATGCATAATTACCGCCACCTTCTGTCGTATTGATCGTACTGGTCCAGCCTTTGGCCAACTCATCAGTGCTCCATAAAGCAATCCTGGTTTCGCCTGAAGTCGCATTAAAGATCTCGCTTCCATAGGTCAGCCAGTTAAAGTCCTCCTGAAGAACGACATCGCCCTCTACTTGCAATTTTACGCCTTTCTGATATACAGTTAGCGGAGATGCCTGTTGCACGTCGTCTAAAAATAACAATAGATTTGCTGTACGCTCAATGTCGGTATTTTTATTTACCGTGATTGTTATTGGGGTATCGCCCTCACCTTCCATAGGTGCAACTTTCACCCATTCAGATTCATCTTCCAAAGCGACTTTCCATTTCCCCGTAGCGCGGAGAATATACTGCCCGGTTATACCATCTTCCAGAACTTCCAAACGGTTGGATATGCCATCTATTTTTAAATAGGGATCTTTCACCTGTCCTTGATCTGTGGTTCCTGCCTGTTCTACCTTCAGCACGTTATTTTGTAACTTTCCGTCTAAAGTAAAAAACAAAGTCAGTTCACGCGCTTCGGGATCGGTATTTTTGTAGACGGTAACGGTAAATGTGCCATTTCCATTCCCCTCCATTGGATCGATTTTAAGCCAGTTTTCTTTTCGGACGGGCTCAACCTTCCATTTGCCAGTCGCCTGAACAGTGTAGGTTTCAGATACACCATTAGCCGCAGCGGCCAATTTTGATGGATTATCTTTTAGTGCAAAAGCACCATCTACCGCAAGATCGTCTTTACAGGATGTTAGTATCATTATCAAACTAAGACAAAAGACAACTATTGATTTTGGAAGTATATCCAATTTGTAATAATTAATCGTATTCATGAATTCCATAATTTTATTTAACCTGCATTTCAACACGTTCCTTCATAATTGTCGTCACATTGCCTATCGTATACTGATAGGACAATAGAAACACATTTGTGCGCATACCAAATGCTTCTTCCACTTTGAATTTATTCGGATACATTGGGTCATTGTCCAATTGTACGACCTGAATATCTTTGTAAGGCTTTATCTTTACGTTATTAAAATCATCTATCTCCAACGTAAGACAGTTTTTCTCAATATTAGGTACTTTAGATATAAAGGTTTCATTTCCGGCGACCATCCGCACGCTATTGCTGGTTAATGGAAATAGCTGTTTATTCGCCGCTGTAGACAAACCATTGGCAAACCCCACCATTGAATACATGGTATTTTTGGCCTGTGATGCATATTCATTCTCTATGATGACCTGATACAACATGGTGCTTTTCTTAGGATTGATTTCAACACCGGATGAACCTGTCGCTTTCAGTCCAATAAAATAGGTAGAGTCCGGAGATAATCCATCTGGTCGCAATTTAACCATGGTACGGCCTGTTAGCTCGCCTGCTTTGATCACAATCTTTTTGTCCATGATTTCATACTTCTCTTTTGGAAGTAATTTGGCATACAGATCTTCCGAATTATCATAAACAGCAAAATTGTATTTTACTAAAGGTTCTGAATCCTCTTCCAGTGCAATAACAAGATCTTTATCAGGCGCATGTGTACCTCCTGAAGATGCCGCTACATAGCCAATTACTTCTTCTCCGGTCAAGCGAACCACTTCTTTAAACGTATTGTGATAATCAGAACTTATTAATGCTACCTCATTTTTATACATTTCCTTTTCGAATACTTCGTTGTCCTTACAGGCAACTAAAGCCATCGAAGCTGTCAGTATAGCGATAAAACTTCGTTTCATAATTTAATATTTTAATGTCTTCCACAAACCAAAACGGTTATGGAAGACGGTTATATTTTCCTTTTCTAATGCTTAATCCTAATTATAGCCCGGATTCTGATCCAATGATGGTAATCTGCGCATTTCGGCACGAGGTATAGGCACCCAAATCAACTTTTTATCGACCTGCCTTGTCAGGAATGACGATGTACCTGGTGAAACTCGCTTGTAGAAAGATTCCCGGTCCGCACCATCGGGGTTCATACCACGAATTGGTTCGCGTTCAGTCTCTTCGTATTTACCCCAGCGGCGTACGTCGTAAAAGCGTCTGTTTTCCCATAGAAACTCCACCATACGCTCACGTTCTATTTGCTTCTGTACCTCTGCCTTGTTGGCAAGCTGCGCAGCGGACAATCCTGGTAAACCCGCACGGTATCGAACAGCATTAAAAGAACCTTTTATTTCACTTTCATCTCGGCTCACGGTATAGGTTTTATCACCAAGCTGTACTGTATGGCTGCCAGTAAGGTTATTTAGTGCTTCAGCGTAGGATAACAATATTTCTGCATAACGGATAATAGGATATGCTTTGGGCATCATTCTGGCTCCGGTACCACTGATAGCATCAAATGGGTTTACCCATTTCTTAATAACATAACCAGTTAATGGATAGTTAGGTGAAGATGCCGAGACACCACCTCGACCATCAGGTTCCTGGTAAAAATATTTAGCCGTATGTGTATTCAACGTTGTACTCGACAAAGCCTGCCACACAGCACCGTTGAAACCTATCGAAGCATAAAAACGCATTTCCCGGTTTGCATACATCTTAAATATCCCTGCATTCAGTGGGTAACCCGAAAAATTACGCGGTTGAGCCGTAAATAAATCGTCAAAAGTACTACCCGCAGGAAGATCAGCCACCGCCTCAAAATACGTATCGCCACGTGCTTCTTCTTTGGTACGTCCGTCATCCATCAGATAGGCATCTACAACTTTTTGTGTCACCGAGAAACGTCCCCATCCTCCTAAAGTTGGCGGGAATGCCCCCTGATTCAAATCCGTTCTAAAATATTCTGTATTACGCCCCCAAATGTATTCGGGATTGATTGAAGCGACAGCCTCACCGGTAAAGACATCAGAATATGATCTAAATGCATCAATATCAGCCGCCCCATTCGGAAAGCTTCCATAAAAGTTTGGATCGGACGTTACCCCAGCTGGAAGCGTAGGCGTTCTTTCGTCCGCAGGCACTGTATGTAATTTGTACCGGCCCATATCCATGACACGCTTAGCAGCGGCAGCGGCTACTGCCCAACGTTTTTCATCGTATTGTTGTGACACATAATGTGTACCATCGGTCTTGCGAATCCAGCTACCAAAATAGGATGCGGCAACCGGTCCGCCATTAAACAATGGACTGGCATGGATCAAGCGCAAACGGGCGATCAATGCAAATGCTGCTCCTTTTGTCGGTTTGCCGAAATCCAATAGACTAACATCAGTGGGAAGTTGTACTGCAGCCTTTTCAAATTCACCACAGATGTATTCCATAGCCTCATCATACGTTGCCCGAGGCCGGTCATAATACGCAATATCCTCATTAGTATTCACAACTTCATCTCCCAGCAAGATCGGTGGGCCAAAATCTATAATGAGGTTATAGTATGCGTAAGCTCTAATAAAACGTGTATATCCTTCGATACGGTTACGGTCTGCGTAGCTCATATCCCTTGGCACATCGAGGTTCTTTAAAACATTATTAGCTTTACGAATGATTTTGTAGTATTTTCCCCATTGATTAAGAGTACCACCACCGCCTCCATAAAAATCAGGCGTAATATTTCCGGTGACAAAATCCATCCCATAGTAAATATTGGTCGTTCCAGTACCTGTAAGACCATTTATAGCTTCATCCGTCGCCATTGGTCCGGGTGTATAATTGGATCTGATCGTATTGGATTCGTCAGGAAACATTGCTGCGGCTCCCCACATATACGCTTCGATATAACGTGTATTGGTATACGCCGAATCAATATTGAACTCATCATCAAAGTACTGATCAATATTTAGATAATCTTTACAAGATGTCACCATAAACAACAGCTGTATGGCTAAGACGGATTTGGTTATTCTATTTATAATTACTGACGTTTTCATGTCTTTCAATTATTTCTATGGTATTAAAAATTAATATAAGCCTGTAACGAGTAAGTCGTCGGAATAGGATATTTGCGTCCACCCCAAGCGGCCTGTTCCGGGTCAAAAATCTTAACATTATCCCAGATATATAGGTTGTTTCCAACAAACTGAAGGTCCATGGATTTGACACCTAATCGCTTTAAAAATTTTGGGCTTACGTTATAATTCACGCTTAGTTCCTGTAAGCGTATATAACGAGCATCATCCATCCAAAATGAAGACAACTGTGTATTGTTACTATTGTTGCCATACTGCAAACGTGGATATTTGGCATTTGGATTTTCAGCTAGTGAAAGATCAATACCATGTTCGAGAGCGTATTCCCTTGGTATCCAACGATTGGCAGGATCATTTGCCAGGGTAATGACGTTACCATCTGTACCGCCGAAAAATGGCATATAGCCCATCCCAGTATTTTCAGTAGCATCTTTATAAGTCATTGGCTGACCAACATAGAAAAAGGATGTCTTACCTGTTCCTTTGAAAAGGACACCCAATGATAGATTTTTGTAACGGAATTCTCCACCAAAACCGTACATCAACAATGGATAGTTGCTATGGGTCAATGGCACTTTATCCAACGTATTGATAACACCATCACCGTTGACATCCTTATATTTGATATCACCAGGCAATACCGTTCCAAAACTCTGCGTTGGACTGTATTTGATATCGTCCTCGTCTTTGAATAGACCTAACGATTGATAACCACGAATAGAACCATAAGGATAACCATTATACTCTAGGTAAGAATACTCTAGGTAAGCCTGTTCCCAGTTTTGCACAATATTTTTGGAATAGGTAAAATTACCCCGCAAAGTCAGTGTCATATCGCTATTGAGCTTGGTGGTATAGCTAATATTACCATCAGCACCCGAACTCTTCATACGGCCCACATTGGCATACGGATTGGAAATTACCCCTACGTAATCCGGCACCTGCACTCGTGGCTGGAAGATTCCATTGCGCTGATCCTGGAAAAAATCAATCACAAAATCAATTTTATTATTAAAAAACTTTCCTTCTATCCCGAGATTGGACTTAATCGAGCGCTCCCATGCTAAGTTATCAGCTCCAATACGGGTTTCTGTAATTGTTTCAATACCGCCAACTCCCCAAACACCGCTATTGTAAATATCGGCCTTGGTCAAGTAAGGGAAACGGACGGCATTCAGAATCCGATCATTACCTACGGTACCGTAAGACGCCCTGATTTTAAAATAGTCTACCCAAGGAGCGGCATCTTTTATGAATTTGTAACTTGAAGGTACCCATCCTATCGCTACCGAAGGGAAAAAACCATATTGGCGACCAGGTTGAAAATTCTCAGAACCCGTATAACCGAAATTGGCATCCAATAAGTAAGTATCCTTATAGCCGTAGGTAAACCTACTGGACACCCCTTGATAACGAACAGGTATTGCGGTCATATTACTGGTTGCATCCTCGGTATCCTTGGCATCACTCAGGTAATAATAAACCAAAGCTGAAGTACGGTGATCTTCTCCAAATTTTTTATCATAATTAAGTGTGGATTCAAAATGATATTTTCGGTATTGGCTTACAGTCTTCGAATAGGAAGCCGGTTTCTCCTGTACCTTTTGAACCATGATCAATGATCCATCCAAATTACGGCCTGTTGCTTCATACAATGCTGGCTGCATCCACCTACGTTCGGAAAAATAGCTCTGGATATCATAAGCACCCTGACCACGGATTTTCAAGCCCTCAAGTAGGCTACCTAAGTCTTGCTCAAGCGCCAGGGTTACTTTACCTTTATAATTCTGATTATTATAGTTACCCGTACGGTTGATCATCACGTAAGGTGATGAACGTTGGCCCGATCCTACACCAGGCAATAAGCCATTAGAGTATTGAAGTGGAATAGAAATCGGTGTAAGCGTAGATTGTGTTTTCCAGATTGCATCTGTATTACCAAATCCAGGTTCCTTTTTAACCGATAAAAAACCATCAGATCCCAAAAATACCTTAGTCGTTTTCGTCAGGTTAATATCAAGATTTAGGCGATAATTGTATGTATTGTAACCGACATTAGAACTGTATATGCTATTCTTATCTACTTTGTAGGCTGCAGTTTCGCTATTTCCCCCCAAACTCAGGAAGTAGCGTGCTACCTCAGAACCACCACGTCCGGAGGCATAGTAGCTCTGACGCCAAAAACTTCGGTTTAGGATCTCATCCTGCCAACTGACATCCGGGTACATATCCGGATCCAGATGCTGCTGTATAATGCCCAATTCAGTATTATTAAATAGCGGTTCACTCCCGCGGACAATAGTCGCTTCATTGGCCAGCAAAGCATAATCGTATGCGCGTAGATATTTCGGTAAACGATTCAGTCTGGATAAGGTCGTATTTGCACGCCCAGTGATCTGTATACGGTCTACTGTACCGCGTTTAGTGGTCACCAATACCACTCCGTTTGCCCCCCGCACACCGTATACTGCAGTTGCTGAAGCATCTTTCAGAATGGAGAAGCTCTCCACGTCTGCAGGGTCTATGGTATTTAAATCACCTTCAAGCCCATCAATAAGCACTAAGGCTTTCGCGTTGGCACCAAATGTACCAATACCACGCACCCAAAAATCAGAGATATTTGATCCCGGTTCACCCGAAGTCTGCATGGATATAATACCTGCTGCACGACCGCCCAGCATATTCGCGATAGAAGGCGCGGGACTTTGTAACTGTTTTACATCTACTGTTGTAATGGCACCTACAGAACTAATTTTCCGTTGTTTTGCGCCCAAACCGACTACGACAACCTCATCAATATTCGTACTCTTATCGAGCATTTTTATTTCCAGGTTGTTGGTCGATTCTACCACCAAATGCTCGGCAACATCATAGCCCACACTGGTAAATACCAACCAGTCTCCATACACAGCTTTAATAGTAAACTTTCCCTTTTCATCTGTAGAAGTTGCTCCTGTCGGTTTATCCTTGACGTAGATTGATACTTTAGATATAGGTTGCCCCTTGCTATCAACGACAGTTCCGGCAATGGTTAACTGTTCTTCTGTTTGTTGTGCAAGTGCAGGTGATAGCCAGAGGCACAGCGGCAGGATGCACAAAAAATAAAAAATCTTCATAATATAATAAGTAGGTTAATTATTCGATAACTAATTTACGGATGCGCGCATTGCTCCAATCGGCGATATAGATATCGCCCTGATCATTCACCGCAACTCCCCAAGGTTGGTTGAACTGCGACTCTACAGGCCCACCGTCTTTATAACCAGCTTTAGTCGGTTGTCCGGCAACAGTAGAAACAATTCCATCAGCCGATAACATGCGGATACAGTGATTACCATAATCGGCAATAAACATATTTCCGTTCTTGTCAAATTTGATATCCTTTGGATAATTGAAAATTGCATCTTTAACGGGGCCGTCACGAAATCCTGCCCCACCCGGTGCATTGATACGTTTGAAGCCTTCGTTGATATGTTCAGGACGTAGGTCTAATACAGAAATTCCTTGTGCAAACGTGTTCGGGCTAGCGTTTGAGTGTAACGTAATATACAACTCCCAGGGTTTTGCCGGATTAATAGCTTGTCCATATTGTGAACCATAAGGCCCTTTGTGCACGATCGTCGCAGCATATGTCACCGGATCTATTTTAGCGATATGACCATCACGGAAGCGTGTGTATAAATGGCCATCGTAGGGGCAAAAAGTCACAAAGTTGGCATATCTATCCGCCTGAACAATTTTGCCATAATCAGCTGCTGAGAACTGTGCATTCCGCTGGCGAAGTGTCCAAGCCTCTCTTGGATCAAAGGAAAAAAACACTTCTGCAACCGACTCATGTGAAACCGTCATAATACCAGTCACCCGATCTACCGTCACTCCATTAGCATAGGGATTAGCATCCTTTGCAACGGAATATAATGGTGTTACAATGTTTTCCTTTTCGTTGATACGCGCAATACCAAATGATCCACCGTCACGCCAGGTCATAAATAGGTTGCCTTGCGCGTCCATATCTAGGTATTTACCATAGACATGTGCCTGATCGAGTGTACCTGCTAAAAAGTCCTTATCACCTGTACCGGTAACAGTACTGACCTGCGCCTGGATATGATAAGTAAATGATTTATCATAAATCAATGAATCTTTACCGATGACAACCGAAATTTTGGGATCATCACCAGGAAGACGTGGCACAATAGCATAAATACGTTCTCCACTTGAGGAGACTACTGCAGCCCGTGCATTATTAAAATACACTTTGATCTTATTTGGATCGGATCCAAAGTTTTGACCATCTAATAAGATTTTATCCTTAGCTCCGCCTTCTGCAGGATAGAAAGAAGAGAGCACGACCGGTTTATTGGGATCATGCTCACCTTGCCTTGTTGCAACATCTTCTTTACAATAAGAAAAAAACAGCAACGATAACAAAGAGAATGTTAATTGATTATATTTTTTCATAATAATTTTGGTTAAACAAATCTATAACTGGTTCTGACTTGAGATCGAATACAATTCAGAAAAACAAACAAAACAAATATTTCAAAACAAACAAAACAAATGTATTTTTTAAAAATTGAAAGAATAAGAAATAAACAACACAAATTAAAACAGGTATAAGATTTAGATTAAAACGCTGCAAAACTAACAAACAAGACCACAAAAACTACCATAACAATGATTATCATATTGTTAACATTGTTTTAATTTAAAAATAAGTAGTTAGTTTCATATTTAAGAAAAAAAACAAAAAGAAACATCACCAAAACAAAACGAAACAACATTATTGTAACATCTCAATTCACAGTTTACGCATATACTAAGACAAACCGTGGTGTTTTCTTTCACTTCCCATATTTTGCGGATTTTTGCGGGACATTAAAAAAAACAAAAAAATTGGCAGTTAAATGATGATATCGCAACTAGTTCATCCTTTCTTCATAAATCCTTCGTACCTGCCTCGCCCCTTATTCGGAGGCCGCCCGCTTCTTCTCCACTGTTTCCCTACTCCTTCCCTACTGATTATGTAGGCAATATGTAGAGAATCTGTAGGAAATATGTAGGCGCATTCCGAAGATGGCACGAACCAGACACGAAAAAATGGTGAATAAAGGGGAGAGAAAAAGAGCATAATGATTAGCCAATTTTCGGCCACCATATGGCCGCTTTTCGGCCAAAAAACCTTCCATATCCTTGAACTGGTAACAGTTAAAAATTCAGGAAAATGAAAAAAAATCTAGCGCCATACAGCCATTGTTCAGTGCGAGCATGTCCTAGTCTTGTCCTAATTTCTCCAAAAGTGTCCTTATTTCGCAAGAGGTGCGAGCATTCCCACTAAAATCCAGTATTATGTATTTTGAAAACTAGTGGGCTAGTACGGAAAATGTACAACTCTTTCTCCAGATTTGGACAACTTTTAACCTTATATACTCGATATATTTGGGATCAATTCAGCAGTGACAGGAAGTAGTGTCGATCAATTGAGAAGTAATGCAGTTGATTTAGGAATTAATTCTACAATATAAAACAATCACAAATTCTATGTTTGAATTCACTCATCCATTAGCTGGGATTTAGGCGTAGTCAATAAATAACAGTCAAACCGAGCTATAAAATAGCAAAAATATATTAAATAAACATGTGCTGGACGGTAGTATTTAGTAAATAAATTATAAATACTTTTCCATACCGTAAAAGTTGGAAAATAAACCACGATCAATTATGAAGAAGACCTTCAAATTTATATTACCAAAAGTAGCTTATTTCGAGGACGAAAAACACCCATTTCTCACCCAATTACCTGGTGCCAAGCGTAATCTATATGAGGATCCTTCTATCCAGCTTGTAGAGGAATACATAGATTACCGGCAGACCATATTATATCGGCTACAGGCCCATGTGCCCACTGATTGTATCGTGCAACTTAAAACAAACAGGCCAGACTTTCACCTGATTTATACCAAGAACGCGACGGACGATATTATCGTTCAAAAACATGGTACCAAAAACGAAATAGTACTTCCCCATAGACATAGTACTTTTACCTACATTCCGCGCAGTAAATTCGATATACTGCTAAAGCCCGGGAATTACCTGGTCTACGGGCTATTGATTGATATCGGCCTGGTGCGGGACATCATCTACCATCACGGCCACTTTCTATCCGAATTAAAAAATGCCAGAAAAAGGGATAAATCCAGTCTTTACCAGACCGCCTTATGGCCGATCAAAGAGCTGACTGATTACCAGCTCAACCGCATTGAAACAATCTTTTTCAACTATAGCAAACAAAACGAAGCAAAGGTTGTCGAGCAGATTTACCAGTTATTTGATATCGCCGAATCAAAACAATTTGCATTCTATGAGAAACTGAGCGAAAGTGAAATACTGGCCAGAAAAGCTAGAACAATGATCCATGATATCGTCAACCAAGGTTTTCAGGAAGTGAATATAAGCCTGATTGCCACTATCCTAAGCGTTTCTGATGCCCACCTGACGCGCTGCCATAAACGCCATTACAGACAGACTCTTTTACAGTATAGGGACGAAATACTCCTTCCGCTGGCAAAAGAAAGATTGCTTTCGACTTATAGTATTGGCGAAGTAGCCAATTTTTGCGGATTTAAATACCCAAGTGGTTTCTCCAAATATTTTGAAAAACGGGTAGGCCTGTATCCCTCCGATTATATTGAACTCCATCGTAATCCCGACAATGACAAAAATGAATACATCATATGATCAAAAATGGATAAATGAATTCACCGAGGCTGCCTTACCTTTGAAATACGCTTAAAGAACGAAAAGCAAAAGAGATGGCAGGCGTACAAGTGCCATGCGATCCCCGTCTTTCCCGACTGGGAGTCCAGCTATCTTCGGTACGTCTGCGAAAGGTTGGGAGGAGATAGCTGGAGCAAAATAAAATAGGGACGCGGGTACAGCGATAAAGCGCAAAACAACACAGAGGGCAGGCCGCACCCAGGATGTGCCGCTGCGCTACAGGTTATGGATAGGTAAAATGAACGAAGATGAAAAGTCTACAAACAGTAAAAACGAAAATCAGCCAGCTAGGCCTGCAGATCAGGTCGGGGCTCCAGTCCTTAGGGATCCTACTGTTTGGGCAGTTTGTCCTTCGATTCAGGTATAGAGCCATTCTTTGGTTCAGCACACTGCGCTATGCTCCTATCTGTCTATCCTTGGCCCTAAAGAGAGTCGCAAGCAAGATGTTGTATCCGCGTAAGTTTGCACTGTTCCCGAGTTAGCTGGCTTCTCGGCTTCCAGGAAGCTGGCCGACCATACAATAGGAACCCTCGATTGCATAACTGTGAGGCAAAACCGATGTGCAAAATGATTACCAACAGAATTTCAAATTAAAACATTACACCATGATAACGTTAAAATCAAAAATCATAGCTGGATTTACAGCATTAATACTATTATTCGGAGCTTTCTATATTGTGAGAGCGAACCAGAACAAAACGGAGCCTACTGTAGCACCAAAGATGCTTGCAACGCAATGGTTTGAATTTATCGGGTCTTCATCGGATTCCCCGACCGATCCAACTAAGTATCGGCTCATAGAAGAAGATGAACCGATGCCGACCTGTAACCCAGGGGATCAGGTATGTGCACTACGGGCAACTGTAGATTTAAACGGGCAGCCCGATATAGACAGCACATTGCAGAATGAAATACAGACTGCGACTTCAAACGAGCAACATTCGGCAAACGTACGGGTGAGGGAATAATCTGTGACTACTGACTACTCCTGAAAAAGAGAGGAAAGACTGATTGTTTTTCCTCTCTTTTTACTGTCAATTCTGAGTGAGCGACCCATTATCAATCACTTCATCAGGTAGTTTATACAGATACCTGACCACATCGGACGGCTTCATTGTATATGTTTTCCCTTCGGCGGTCCTGGTCATTGTTTCCACCTGTTCACCGAGTAGGATATACCTTCTGATATCTGACCACCGCTGTCCCCTAAATATCAGTTCCCTTTGACGTTCCTTTTTTATGTATTCCAGTGCCCTCCTTTGGTCTGTAAACACTACGGGTTTAAAGTCATCTGTGGAAAAACGCCCTGCCCGAACCAAATCGATGTCTTTTGCCGCATCGTTCAGCCTCTTTTGGCGGATATTCGCCTCCGCACGGATAAGGTACATTTCGGCCGTCGTTGTCCCGCAAAATAACTGGGAGGAATTTAAACCATTATAATTCCCCTTAAAGAGGATTTCCCCGAGGTTGTTCAGGGAGAAAAATGCCACTTTCCTCAGATCCCCCTTTTCATAATTGTCATATTCATGCATGTTTACCCGTCTCCTTGAAGGCGCAAGGGCTACGCCGCCGTTCATGGCTACGTCGAAAATCACTTCCTTATTCCATTTGGAAAAAGGAAGACTCGCGGTAGCGGTTATTTCCGTTCCATAGTCCATAACTTCTGACCGGATCATCAGGGCGGAATCCGCGTACCGTCCGGCAGTTTCAAATTCGGACATGACCAGGTATATTCTGGCCAGTTCTGCATAGGATGCCGCTTTTGAAGGTCTTGTCGGGATATCGGTTCTGTCCGGCAATAACCCAATGGATGTTTTCAGGTCAGTGATGATAAAATCATAGCATTGACGAACAGTACTTCTTGAGATCTGTTCATCCAGGGATGGCTCAGTCCGTAAGACCACTCCAAGCTGGGCATTGCTCCCCGAAGGATCATAAGGAAGGGAAAATACCTGCAGCAGGTTGAAGAGCTGGTGCGCCCTATAAAAAAGGGCTGCCCCCCGAAGCGTATTCACCTCCGCTTCATCACTGGTGGCCATTTTTATAGAAGGCAGGTATTTTAGTACCGTATTGGCATACAGGATCGCCTGATAGGGGCCGGTCCATTGGCTGGCCACGGGACTATACGGTTGCCAGAGATAAAGCAGCCTATCTCTTTCGTTGGTCATTCCTGCCCACGAAGTTTCATTTAGGTAGTAACTGTCACAGGCTGTTTCCCCAAGGCCTGTTGTGGCAAAGTTCATTACCACCTCGCTGTTGTCAAGCATGCCCCGCAGGTCCTGCAGGCTGCTGGGAATGGAGAAACTGTCATCAGGTTTTAAGTCAAGATATCGGGAGCAGCCTGAGAGGACGCATGCCACCAGGCTAATGATTGCGCCACTTTTTAAAAATTTTCGTTTTTTCATCGTTGTCTACGTGTTTTAAAATCCAATCTTAAACCCTCCCGTTAGTGTCAGCGGAGGTGCTATCGCACCGTTGGATACGGGGTCTATCCCTTCTTTGTTCGCTGTCCAGATCAGCCCCATATTTGTACCCATGAGAAATAGTTCCAATGACCTTATCCGCTGTCTTGCGATGTTTGAGAAACGGTAGGAAAGCCTGATATCCTGTAGCCGGATATGGTCTCCCCGCCTGACAAGAACTTCGCTGAGGCTATAGAAAGTTTCCCGGTCTGTATTCAGGGGATAGTACATTGCTGGTACATCGGTGTGCAGTTCATCACCTGTCTTTTTCCATCGTATGGAAATATCTGAATGCCCTGACCAGTTGCTGAAAAAGGAAGAATAGTTGATGCTGTTCTTTCTGAAAAAGTAAACAAATTGCCCTGAGACGGTGAATGCAAACTCCAGGTTCCTGTAGCCTATCCTGTTCCGGTAGGATGCCGTTAGCCGGGGTACACTTGAGCCATGATATACCAGATCATCCAGATCCGTGTTTCTGATTATATTTTGATAATTGATCGAAGGTTCTCCATTTTCGAATCCCCTTGGAGCTCCCTGATCAGCTGTTAATCCGTCCCAGCGGAAGCTGGTCAGCATATTTCGGTCCTTTCCCACAAAATACCCGGCATACATCGCCTGATTGGTCACAGCCAATATCCTACCATGATATTTTTCCAGGGTGGTCCTGTTGTACCCGGTCCGTAATACCCCGTTCCATGACCAGTTGCGGCTGCTTATAGCCGTCGAGACGGTGAGGTCTAATCCCTGGCCTTTGAGTTCCGCGGAATTCATTGTCACGGAGGAGGTACCCAGTGTTGGATCGACAAGAGCGAAACCGATCAGGTCGAGCGATTTCTTTCTGTAATAATCAAAAGTAAAATCCAGTCTTTTATTCCACATTTTCCATTCTATGCCCGCATTGAAAGTTTGAACTTTCTCCCAGCGCAGCCCCGTATTCTGCAAGGACAGGATATTGGTAAACGGCTGGTTCGAATAAAAATCCAGATAATTGGCCTGTTGGAGTACAAGTTCAGCAGGGATACTTGCATCCACATTTCCGCTATAGCCGAAGGAAGAACGTATTTTAAGATAATTCACCGCATCGGAATGATAGAATGGTTCCCCCGATATTTCCCATCCACCGCCCATGGACCAGAGCGGGGACCATTTATTTCTTGTGTCCACGCCGAATATATTGGAGGCATCGCTTCTAGCACTGGCAGACAGAAAATACCGGTCGGCAAAGCTGTAATTTATAGTTGAGTAGATGGATACATATCTATTTGCCGTTCTTCCTGTCCCCAGCCCATTTGGTATATAACCTTTACCGCCGATGGCGGGGAACAGGAGATATGTGTTGGCAAAATCGACTGGCGAAAAAGTATTCCTGTCTGCCTGGACCCCATAAGTTCGGTAGGATGAATTGCTGTTATTGATTTCCCTTACCTCGGCCCCGGCTATCCCCTGAAGGCGGTGCCCCCTGCCCAGCTGCCTGTCGATGTCCAGCTGGGTCCGGAGGGAATAGCCCCATAGTTTGGCATTGCTTCTGTCCTGTATGCCACCATCAGGTATCCCATAGGTCGTCTTGCCTCCGTTTATGGCTGTAAAGCGGTTGTACAGGTTCCGGGTATAATAACTGTTTTCTTCCAGTAATGACGAGGATTCTGTTAGGGCGCGGTTCAGCTGCGACTGAAGGGTGAACCGTAGGCCTTTAACTAAGTCGTAACCCAGATCAAGCCCCCCGACAATCTGCTGATTTTCTGACCTGCTACCGGTTCTTTCGAGCTCATCCAGGGGGACAAAATTCCAATTCCTGGATACCAGCCCCTGATTTTGGTCGATAAACGTTCTGTCATAGTCCGTGTAGAGGATGTCATTAACCCCGTCGCTGTTTTTCAATTGTGCATATGGATAGAGTTCTTTGTTGTTGACCTTGATGTGGCCGTAGCCTACCATATTGGAAGTGTTATACATGGTGCCCGTGATCCTGCTAAAAGAAAGGTCTGTCGAAAGGGTCAGTTTTGATACCGGCCTGTAGGTCTGGCTAAATCTGGCCGTGATCCTGTCCTGGCCGTTTGTTGGCATACTATAGGTATTTTTATTGTAACCGAGCGAAAAAGAATAGCTTACCTTATCCCCGCCTCCACGCAGGCCTATGGAAGAGCTGCTTTCAATAGCATTTCTGTAAACAAAGTTCAGAAAATCATTTCTTACGTCAATTCCCCGCAGTACAGCTAATCGTTCCTCGAGCTCCTTTTCGCTGATTTCCTGTTTCTGTTGCTGAATGAGAAGCTTTACGACTGGCGTGATCACCGGCTTTTTGCTGTCATTGATCTGTGTACCATAAAAACCTTTTTCAAAAAGAAACCTCTCCATGTCAATAAAATCACTGGACGAGGCGGTCTGGCGCGAGAACAGGTCCGGTTTTCTCGAAACCATCAAGCTGGAGGAAACATCTACGGAAAGAGGCTGGTTCAGTTTGCCTTTTTTTGTTGTGATGACCAGTACACCATTTCCAGCCCGTACACCCCAGATTGAGGCGGCGGCAGCGTCCTTTAGCACGGTAACTGTTTCTATATCCTGGGGATTGATATTTTCAAGCGTGCCCTCAAAAGGGAAGTTATCCACAACGATCAGGGGAAAGGTCTGGCCTATAAGGCTGGACTGTCCCCTAATGGTGAGGTTGGGCTGTTGCGCTGCTCCATTAAAATTATAGCCGGTCCTATCTGTATAGGCACCTGAAATAAGACCATCTATCCTGTCAAGTAGGTTTCCCGATGTATTATACTGTATTTCTCGCTCGCTGATCGTTGCTACGGAGCCGGTAGAAGCCCTTCTGTCAATACGCTGATATCCGGTGTTGATCTTCACTTCCTCCAGCGTGTTTGACCTTGGGAGCAATTCAACAGAAATATATTGCGCGTTTCCCAATAAAATCGGTCGGGATACCGGTACATATTGCACATCCCTGATCAGGATCGTGTCTTGGCCACGGGCAGTCGGCACAAGGGTAAAATTACCTGTAAGGTCTGATGATGTCGACACATTGTTCCCTTTAAGCATAATGGTTGCGCCCCGGATAGGTCTTCCGTTGGATTTATCCACTATCTTTCCTGAAATTGTGATATTGGTCTGCGCAGATAATGAGCTCCACAATATCAGCAGCAAGAGTGTTGTCCATATTTTCAAAGCAGCCCCCCTTTCTTTTGAGTATTGACCTGTTTTCGGCTTTGGATATTTCCGGCCGCTTTGGAGCTTATTGTTGACCAGTCATCGGCTTGTGCCTTTATTATGTTTTCAACGTCAAGATATTTGGCAGATGTGATTGCCCTGATCTTATTGCCCTTGATCCATACAATATGCGGTACGGACTGTACTCCGAAATAATAGGTCAGAACGAAATCTTCGGCTACAGAGAAGGGCTTGTAGTCCTTGAACCAATATAAAATGGTCTTTGAATGTTCGATTTCGTCGGTAGTTTGCGCAGTAACAGGTATCACGGAAACGGATGCTGGCAGTTCTATTTCTTTTAGCTTTCGCAGTGAATTCAGGCAGCTTCCGCACCAGGTTGCCCAAAAGTCCAGTACAATGAGTTCCTGCTTTCCAAAATCATTCAATGTAATCCTTTGTTTTCCGTCTGGGTGGTTTACAGTCAGTAGGTGGAGCCCCCACAATGCGTCTGGAATGGTATCTCCGATCTGTAATGGCTTGATGCTATTTAGCCTATCCGCCCCGCTGTCTTGGCGGAGCGTCTGAGCAGATAAACCAAACATATAAAACATAAGAGCTAATAAGATAAACGCTCTTATGTTCTTCAATGCCTTAAAAGAAAAATATAAATATTGAAAAACTATAGCTGTAAGCAGAAGCAATCCCCTACCAACTCCTGACCAACTTCGCCCTTTCCGCGGGTTTTCATCGAGTCGGCTGCGGAATTTCAGTGGGTCACACCGATGAAAACCCGATGCCAATTCGAAGCGAATAGCATAAAAGGCAGAAGAAAGGCCGGTATTAACTGGGAAAAAGTCCAAAGCCAGTAGGCGTACTTTTTTCAGCACTCGCCCAGTACCCTTACAATAGGATCTGCTCGAGTATCTGGCCAGTGCTTGGCAGATGTAGGTATTTATAATTATCTTGACTAGCGTCAATAATTTTAACGTATTCATAATTTGTTTGTTATTGGTTATTTCGATAATCGACTGAAAAAATCAGCGATTTTTTTGCTCAATTCCAGTTCTTTTTCTATAAGCTCGTCTGCTTCCGATTACAGCTCAGCTTTAGTAATATCTAGTTTACGATGATTGACGATACAGTATACGATCAACAGACGATACACTGCAATTGCAAACTCCTGCATTTCTTCATCTTTCAAAAGCTGACGCCTTTCTACTCCATCACCAACATAAGCACTCAACAGCACTAGGATATTAGCAGATATCGCATTTAAGGCATACCGATCTCAGAATGGTTCGATCTCCTTTATAGAGCCATAATCGACCTTGTGGACATCGTAAATCATCCAATCAAAAGCAAATTGTAGCACCAAAATCCTTTTCATTTTTCAGTTTGTAAATCCGTAACCCAAAGTACATAAGATCCCCTTTCCGATCGAAATCAGCTTTTTTTAAGGCCTGATCATACTCAGGTCAGTTTGACAATAATTTAATTAATTCGGGGAGCCAGATCGCGATTGAATGAGGAGTCACACAGGTAAATATATTGGCGTTACGCGATCCATGACTAAAAGAGACCAAATAGTATTTGGCAGAGCCAGCCGAGCTATTCGGGAGCTGTGATGATGTTTTTTTGTAATTGCTTCCGAAAAACAAAAGCACCGATAAAATCACATTTTTGTAATGTTAATTGGTGCTTTATTTTTTTGATTTTATTTCTCATAATTCGTCAAATTAAAACGAACTCAAAGAAATAGTCAAAAATGGATGACTACTTGCTTGTCGTAGCAGCAGAGGCTCTGGCGGAACCTTTACTCATTACCCTAGGAAATAACTTTCAGTACCATTATTAAAAAATAATGGGTGATGCCAAAGATCAAGCAAGCGCCATCCTACCCTAGGAATATTTTCCAAAGATAGGATAAATTGACGCATTACTCACCCTCCATATCACAATAATCGCCAGATCCTGCTACGAGAGTTCGCTATTAAGTTTAGTTTAATTCCTACTTTTTATTTTTTACCATTAAATTCAGATAATTATATTTAACCACCACAAATATATAAAATCATTTAAATAACTCCAAATAAAACGTATCGTTTTATGGAGTGGTGTTTTACCTACAGCTTCCGTTCTTTTATAGAATGGAACATAAAAACAATAATAATATACTGGTTCTTGATGTTGAACAAAAACTAATTGGCCTGCGTTTCAAGCAAATAAGAAAAACCATGGGCTATTCTAGTCATGAGAACTTTGCTTATGATTACAATCTTGACAGAGCTCAATACGGAAAAATCGAAGCGGGATCGTCCAACATGACACTAAAGGTTTTCATTAAACATCTAAATGCCATTGGTTATTCCTTTCCAGAGTTTTTTAATGAAGATTATGACTCAATAAAATTAGATTCTTAAAAGCAAGGTGAAAATTTATAAAATCATGAATCTTCAATCGTAGTAAGTGTCGCTGGATTCTTATCCGGCACACGGCGTTGATCTGCAAGACATTGATCTTGATAAAGTCCAGAAATTTACGAATAAAGTAAATGCGGCAGTTGGAAAATTTAAAGACGCTCAAGCTGATCGATTAGGAAAATCATGTTACCACCGCGGCCCTTTTTTTATTCGGGAAAGCTATATTGGCTATAATGTCCACGTAGGCCGGCTGAAAACACCATCTTTTATCATCGATGACCGAAATGTTTAATATGCTCTTTTTAATGTTATTGAAGATGCAATGCGTTTTTGAAAAACTAAATGAAATCAACATGTTACAATCCAAGATTATTCAGACCATCTGTATCAAACGAAAAGCCATCCTCTAAAGAATGGCTCTATAATATTTTATAAGCAAAAAATCCTATTTCAGCTCCTCCACCTGTTCGACAGTCAGTCCTAAAGCTTTAGCAATATCTTCTACAGCTACAACAATTTTCTTAAATTCTAACGCTGATTTAAGCTTTTCAGCTAATTTCTCAGCTTCGGCTTTGGCACGCTCTTCCAATCGGCCTTTCTCCATACCCTCCTTTTCAGCATACGCAATTGTAGCATTATAGACACGTTTTTGTTCTAAGCTTGATATGTATGACATCTTCTCTTCCAGCGTTAAATTTGCCAGTTCTCCTATAGCAAAACTAAGCTAAATTTCAATACGAAAGAAATTTAGCGATCTCTCATCCGCTTTATACATATTATTAAGTCGGATGAAAATACGCGATAACATTCTTTTATCCAAATACTTAGGTGATCCATCCAGCTCATCCAGATGCTTCATCAGGTACATCCATTGATCTATGATTGTATCCAACCTGGACAGTGGCTTAATGAAATTGGGCAAGACAAACATCTTATAGCTCAGCTTGGGATAAAGAACTTCTTGGTCAAGTTCATCAAAGATATTGGCACTGTAATAATATTTCGCCCTGTTCAATGGATCAAGCCGAAACCCCAGTACGGCAATAAAATATACCGGTGGCAGCTCATAATTATTTCCCGCAGTTGCTTTCTTGGTCAAGCGACTAATCGTTCGGGAGGTATAGCTTACCCCACGGTCAAAAATCACTTTCCGATCATACGGCAAACCGCCGTCTTCTTCAACATTGCTGTAACTGAGATCCTCGACCACATGCTCTCCCTCAAGCAGACTATTTAACAAATTGATTAAATTCTCTTTATTTTCCTCCCGTCCAAAATATAGCTTCCAGCCAAAATCAGAAAGCATACTAATGTATTTTGATGTTTTAGTAAAAAACACTCACAAATGAATCATATCCACAATATTTAGTAGAAATAACAGACTTATTGCAATCCCAAAAACATTTTTCAATAATCGGTATAAAAAGCAACTACAATTTGCTAAATTTACATTACATTAATGTTATCAATTTGTTAATAATTGAATATCAAAGGATACTATATTGCGTTTTTAACCATTTTATTTTGGTTAACCTACAGTCCAAAACTCGTTAGGGCGCAGCATCATGATTTCGATTTTTATGATGGCAAAGTATCTATTGATATTCCATCGTCCTTTAATATTCCATTCAATGACAGCCTAACAATAGCTCACATACAAAAATTCTATCAAATAGCTGATCAAACTAATTACATACAGCTTATAAATAGCCTTCTCGAATACAAAGATGAACATCATCTAAATGATTGGGTATATTATCAGCTGATTCGCCGCACCGCACAGCAGATTGCCCCGAAAGCTGAAAATTATACACGCTATACTTTATATAAATGGTTTTTAATGTGTAAATCTGGTTATGATGCCCGCTTGGCTGTGGGTAATAATCAGATCATATTTTTCATTCAGAACAAAGAAGATATCTCTGATATTCCTTTTTTTGAAATTGATGGCAAGAAATACACCTGTTTAAACTTCCATGACTATGGAAAGCTCTTTCAACGCGCAGACACCTATATTCCTGTTAAAATTAAAGTACCAGAAGCTATCAAAGATTTCAGTTACAAAATCACAAAATTACCTGATTTTGTACCCGCAAATTATAAGGAGAAGCAAATTGAGTTCAATTATGGACATAAAGCCTACCATTTTAATGTCAAGTTGAATGAAGATATCAGTGATCTTTTTAAAAACTATCCTGGCGTAGATTTTGAAACTTATTTCAATATTCCACTTAGCAAAGAGACTTATCAATCACTGATTCCTGCGCTCAAGGAAAATTTAAAAGGAAAAAATCAGCAGGAAGGTGTCGATTATTTAATGCGGTTTACGCGATATGCATTCTTATACGAAAATGACGAAGAGAATTTCGGATCCGAAAAGCGCCTTTCTGCAGAACAAACGCTATTGAATAAATACAGTGACTGTGATGACCGTGTTGCCCTGTTTTTTTATCTGGTAAAGGAAATCTACAATCTTCCTATGATCACCCTGCTCTATCCCACTCATGTAACGATGGCCGTCCAATTTGAACATCCTATCGGTGATGCTATTTTGTACAATGGAAAATATTATTCTGTCTGTGAACCTACACCACAAGCGCAAACGCTAGATATAGGTCAATTGTCTGAGGAGCTTAAAAATCAGTCTTATCAAATTGTTTATCACTACGAGCCGAGATAAGCGCGGATTTTTTTTCGGATTAGTGTAAGTCATTTAAAATTCCTTTTCGATATTATCCTAAGAAAAGGAATCGAGTTCTTCAATAATTGCAGAACTCGATTCCTTTAATATTGGTCAGAAATAGCTTCTATATAAAATCAGTTTTAATCAACCATTACAGAAAAGAAAGAGGTCATATCGCTTAAATTTTGATTGCTTACACTTTCAATTTTGATCTGTAAATTATAAAAATTATGTCCTCCTGCAGTATAAAGGTTATTGGGTAAATCAAAACTATATGTTCCCAAATTTGGAATATTATTACCAACCATCTTGACCATTTTTTTATTTTGATACAGATAGACATTTATTGCTTCCGTATTTACGAGATTAAGGTTCCAATTTACACCAACCTTATCATCATTATATAGAGCTATATGTGTATATCTTACAGTATTCGAGGAAATATCATAATAAAGCTTTTGTTCAGGATAGGTAATCCACTTATCCAGTAAAGAATATGGATAAATTGTTTGGGTAGCCAAAATATCATATTGGGAGAAACCGTTCCACAAATTTAAGGCTGTACCGCCCGTTCATCACGGACGAACCATCTTGTTGTGGCGTCCCTGTAATTAAGGATGCACCGTCCTGATTTTCATTCATTTGCTACCAATTTGTATGTCTAAATCCCAAACAATGCCCAATTTCGTGGACCATATTATAAATTTTTCCAGATTCGCTCACTTGCTGATTATTATTAAAATCTAAATTTATTCGTACTCTAAAACCTACTTCATCATTTGACGGAAACTCTGCAGCAGCAATAACATTATTTGGAAGAATACCGCCGTCATTCATAAAAATTATCCAATTGTCAGTTGGAGTTCCATCCATTACAGGAAAGAAATTCACAGTAGTACTTGATATTTGGCTCCAATTCGTTACAGCTTTTTGAATTGCTGAGTTCCAAGTATAATCGGCATCAACTTTATACAGTATTACTCCTGAATTATAAGAGAAAATCAAATTTGGAGTTCTAGCTTGAGCTTTCTTAGGATTAGACGCTTTTGTTTTCGAACTAACAGCTTCACTACTATTGTCTGCGGGGTCTAAAAAGGATTTCAACGCAATCAAATCTGTTCCTTGCTTTTTAACCAACAGATCATTTTCAACTAAATAATATCCCCCCAAATCTTGAATCATAGTAGGTGATATTCCCTTTTTCAATAAAGTACTATATACTTCATCATTTTTTGAGTGAGATGCATCGTCTGCAATAGGGCTTTACTCCTTCTTACAAGATGTCAATAAGATTGGGATCAGGAATGAAATCGTCAGCATCCTTCTAAAGGCTACTGTTAATTGGTTTAATTTTTTTATAATTTATCTTTTCCATTAAATTATAAAAGATAAATAAATTTAGTATTAACACATTAATAAATAGAAATAAACAAATAAAAAAATTAAACAACAAACCTAAAATAAATTAGCAAAAGCAACTTTATAAGTAATGATTCAAACAACAAAAATAGACACGACTATCTAATTTTAAAGAAATTGAGTTCTTTCAACCGATTAGTCCCTTATCCCCAAAAATAAAAAATCCCGCCAAGGCAGGATTTTCCATCTATTTTACTAAACTATAATTATCTATTTCTTAGAAAGAAGCACCAGTAGCAGCTACTGATCCTGATTTCAAGATGAAGTTTGGTGCTGTTAAGCTATATGGGTTAACCAAAAGATTTTTAGCAGCGTCATCATCCAAAAATGTATTATTATTTGTTGTCAAATACGTTTTCAATAAATCAACAGTAGCAAAAGAAGGTACTGTACCATCGGCTATAACGGCTCTATCTGCCGTAAATGATTGGTAAATATTGTTTTTGATCAAAGATGTTTTATCTGTCAAAGCATCACCAGTTTCTTTATCACGTATATCGATACCATAACGCATGTTGATAAAGATAGAATTAGCAAGGATCATCTTGCTTCCTCTTCTCCACAAATTTGCATACTCATGTTTTGGATCCACATCTGTATTACCAGGACCAACTAAAGTCATATTTGATATAACAGGACGTGTTCTTGGAGAAGAATCAAATACTTTTTCCGAATTATCAGATTCAATACCATTTGATTGACCAGCTTGATCCGCTAGTTTCGGATCTCTAAGACCTACTAAGAATTGAAGTTTTCCTGAGTAACCGTTATCGAAATCGAAAATATCATCGATGTTTGCTGTAGAGACAAGGTGCTTAGCATTTACTGTACCACCAAACCACTCAAAAGAATCATCACCAGAATAAGCAACTTGAACGTATTCAACAGTTGTTTTAGAACCAACTGATCCAAATGTAACACCGTTAATCTCGTTGTTTGTTGTATAAGCAATACCCGGGAACTCAACACGTACATATTTAAGAACTCCTGAGTTATCATCAGCGATAGTTCCACCATGATTTCCATATGGAGCTGTTAAACCACCTTCAATAAGCCCCGTTCCACCAGGGATATTATTAGGTGCTTTACCTAAGATAATAATTCCACCCCAATCACCTGGAGCTCTTGTACCAGCAGGTTGGTTTGAAGTAAATACAATAGGTTTAGCAGCAGTTCCTTCTGCATTGATTTTACCGCCCATTGTAACAACCAATGTTGCTTTTGTATTTTTATCTCCTCTAATTACTGTTCCAGCTGGAATCGTTAATGTAACACCACTTTTAATGTAAACAAAACCTTTTAACAAGTATGTTTTTGAAGCATCTAAAGTTTTATCTGCAGTTATTTCACCGGAAAGTTCCTCTGTAGCAGCAGAATATGCAGTTTTATTTGGTTCGTAATTAACCCATCCTGATGTCCAGTCAGTAGAACCAAATGCACCTTTGTAAGCTACTTTCTCAAAGAAAGAATCAGCAAGCGATTCATTTGAATCACCCGGGGTAACAGGAGGTTCAATTACCGAAGGATCACTCTTACTACAGCTTGCAAATGCAGTTAAACCTGCCGCTAAAACAGCTAAAAGATTTAAGTTTAAATTCGTTTTCATTTTCATGTTTTATTTATACAAAAAGAATAATTTAATTTAACGATACAATTAACTCTATGTTAAGTATTTGTGAATTAACAACAGACTACCAAAATTTATAAGAGAGTGTAAGAGACACAGTAGATCCATATTTCTCAGCTCTATTGATATTATCTGTGTTTTTATTGAATGCTGCGTTTGGATCAGAACCTTTTGGTTTTTGATAGAAATAAGCTTTATTATTTAAAATATCACTATAATTCAATTTCACTTCGGCTCTGGAGTTCGCAAATTTTTGCGCCAACTGTAAATCAAGAATATTTCTAGAATATTCGTAAATATCTGGATCTTCAGCATTACCAATTGCCCATATTCTTGGTCCAACTCTATTATACAAGAGTGTAATCGCTGTCGTATTTGGATTTTTGGTCGTATACGATAATCCCGCATTGATTAGATAAGGTGATTGTCCTTGTAGTTTTCTTTTACCTGTTGAGTTCACAGTAGTTGGAACAATAACTTTCGAATAAATGTATGATCCATTCGCGTTGATGACAAAATTGTCCAATCGCTCATCAATGAATTTCAGGTTCTTTCTTACTTCTGCTTCCAGTCCAAACACATCCGCAGACTTTGAATTGGTATAATTAAATGAACGGCCTGAGTTTCCTAATTGTAAAGCTTGTTCGATCGGATTTTCAAAATATTTATAAAAAGCTCCCACCGATAAAACTTCACCAGCTGTTGGATAATACGCATATCCCAGATCAAAATTTGACGTTTTTGATTGTTTCAAATTGGGATTTCCACGAACGTTCATGTTTTTATTGAAGTCATAAAATGGGAAAGGTGCCATTTCTCTAAACTCCTGTCTTCCCACCGTTTGTGAAGCTGCAAAGCGAAAACTTTGCTTACTATCTAAATTATAGATTAAATTCAACGATGGTAGTAATGAAATTGTCGTTGTGTCGACACCTACTGGATTGCCATTGTCTTCACTATTTAATTTCAAATTATATGACTCAAGACGTGCTCCAGCAATAACCCTCAATTTCTCCATCACAAATCCATCATACATCAAATAGCCTGCGTTCAAAAATGCTTTCGCATCATAATGATCTCCACCGTTGGTTATTTCATTTAGTATAAAGCCGTTTGGACGAATATTGGCTTGATCAAAAATTTTGTCTTGCGGTAATTTCAACAAACTCGCATCAAAGTTTCCATTTCGAATAAATCCAATCACCCTTGCATTAAAATTTCTGTCACGCAATTGATTGAAATAACCTGCTTTTAATTTATCATTTTCTGAGAATAAACGGATCGGTAATGTCAAATTTAAAGCCCCACCATACGAATTCTCAGTCATTGTCGAATTGAAATTACCTGCTCTGTCGGCTGTAGATGAACTGGTCGCAGAAATCGATGCAATACCATCTTTTGAATATTCCATCCGCTTATAACCGGGCTCATCTCTATCCGTACGACCATAATTCAAGGACCAATCCAATTTTAATTTACTGTTATCTGAAAGGATATGTTCACCAGATAATTGATTTGTTAAAATAGATCGTTGTAATAGATAATCTCCCGTGCGATAAAATTCACTCCCCGAATCATCTTTTCCTTCACGGAACGTAAATTGATTCTCTAAAATTCGATTATATAAGTTTTTGAAAGAGATTTTGTTTGACTTCCAAGAATACGCGAAGTTTGCAAGGGCTCCTAAATTTGTATTGTAACTATATTGATCGTCATGGAATACTTCTGGCAACGACTGGCCAACATACGCTTTTTGGTCTGCTTCGCGTTTCCTTTGGTCGTAACGATAAGTCAATGAAAAAATAGCTCCAAATTTAGAATCATCTTTAAAATTCTTAGTGGAACCGTAATTCAGTTGAAAGTTAGGCGTTAATGTTGACTTCTTCGTATCATAGCCCCAATTGTTTTTAAACAATTTAGAATACTCAAAAATTTCATTTGAATTATTTTGTAAAGATTGAAAATCCTTTGTGGAAGGAAAATCTTTAGGAATTTCACGGTCACTTCCTGCAAAACCAAACACTTCACCACCAGCTCTTTTTGCTGAGGTAAAATCTTTAAATGTGGATTGTGTATTATAAGATGTACCTATGGATGCATCAAAGAAATTTTTCTCTGGAAAATCTTTAGTATTCACTTGAACTACACCTCCGGAAAAATCAGCAGGGATATCTGGGGTTGCAGTTTTATTAATTATGATTGATTCAATTAAATTTGAAGGAATGATATCAAAAGAAAAAGCACGTTTATCTACTTCTGTATTGGGTAAAATCGCATTATTCAACATAGCTGAATTGTAACGATCACTCAGCCCCCTTACAATAACATATTTATTATCTTGGATACTAGCACCACTTACACGCTTAATTGCCTCTGACGTATTTCTATCTGGACTTCTCTTAATTTGTTCGGTCGAAATCCCACTGGAAATTCTAGCACTATTTTTTTGCTGCGAGTACAAAGCACTTATCGACTCTTTTTTGAAAGTTCCCGTAACAACAACCTGATCCAATACAGTTCCCCCAGTATTATCGAGTACTACATCTAGCGTCGTAACATCCTTATCCTTTATCTCTACATCAGTAATTTGCTTAGTAGCAAAGCCTACATAACTAAATTCTAATGTATACTTCCCTGCAGGTACTGCAGGAATATTATAATTACCAGTCACATCTGAACTTCCCACTCTCGCCGTACCGAGTACCTTAACAGTCACCCCTGTGATTGTTTCACCTGTTTTGACATTTGTTACTTTACCCGCCACCTTTCCACTGCCCTGTGCATAAACTGTTGTTGACGCAGCTACTGCTAGCGTTACGACTGCAGCGATTCTTTTAAGTTGTAATTGTGGTTCCAATTTATTTGTTTTTTGTTTCTGCAAAGCTATTAGCAGAATATTAGATTAACATTAACAACAAATTACCATTGCGTAAACCAGTTGTTAAATTAATGTTACTTACCTCCTGTTTTTTTTGATTTTCAGCAAAAAAGGCCTTTTAATGCTATTTATACGAATATTTACCCCCCTTAAGCGGTCAGCATATTAATGAAGTGTAAGAAAATTATTAAGCACTTAATTTATTAACACAATAAGGTTATTTTTCTAAATTACACTTTAATGAATGCCATTTACGGCCTTATATAGATAAGTGGTACTGCTAGTTGAGAGAGACCGATCATCTTCCATTGCCAACTGTTAACTCACTGCAGTAAATTGCTTTTTATATGCAA
>NZ_DDGR01000034.1:0-20377 GCF_002337775.1 Sphingobacterium sp. UBA1897 | reverse complement strand
TTGCATATAAAAAGCAATTTATCTAAGTTTGAATATATTTTCAATTTCTGATCCTCATGAGCACTCCAATCGTATCGACTACACAGTTATCATTTCAGTATCCTAATTCAACGCCAATTGAATTTCCAGATATTCACATCGAGAAAGGTCAGCATACGCTGTTATTAGGGGATTCGGGTTCTGGAAAAACAACGTTACTTAATATATTAGGAGGCTTGTCACGACCAGAGACAGGTCTAGTCAAAATAAATAACCAAGACCTATCCTTATTATCAAACAGCAAATTGGATCAGTTTCGTGCGCAATATATCGGATTTATATTCCAAGAAGCTCACCTCCTAAGAAATTTAACACTTTTGGAAAACATCAAGTTGGCACAGTCTTTAGCAGGGAAAAGAATAGACCTTAATGCAATACATTTCATATTGACGCAACTGCAATTAGATCAAAAAAGTGATGCCTACCCGAACGAATTGAGTCGCGGCCAATTACAACGTGCTGCTATTGCACGCAGCATCATTAATAAACCAGCTCTACTTATTGCTGACGAGCCAACTGCCGCTCTAGATGACAACAATACCTACAGGGTATTAGAACTGTTATTATCGATAGCTGACACTGCAGGATCGACTTTATTGATAACAACACACGACAAGAGAATAAAAGATCAGTTCTCCAAAATGTACCTTTTAAAATAATTGTTTTACTTTAATTTACGCGTCACCCTTAGTTTTTAGAATTTGTTATGAACACGATACAATTGGTTTGGAAAAATTTAAGTAGGCAGTTTGGCTCGGTCTTTCTAAGCATTCTGTTAACGGCGTTTGGAATTTCCATCCTTGCCGTGCTTTCAATTACCGGCGAAACTTTTGAAAAGCAGCTTGACAATAACAGTAAAAATATTGATTTGGTTGTTGGAGCCAAAGGAAGCCCCCTTCAATTGATCTTATCAAGTATTTATCATATTGACAATCCAACCGGCAATATCCCACTGGACGAACTGGAACCATTACGCCAAAATCCCCTTGTTCAGCTTGCAGTGCCCCTATCTTTAGGTGACAATTTCAAAGGCCATCGCATTGTTGGAACAGATTCATCTTTCTTAGCTATTTATGAAACAGCAATAACTGAAGGCCGTATCTGGCAAAATAACTTTGAAGTAGTCATTGGTGATCAAGTTGCAAAAAAACAACAGCTCAAAATTGGCGATCAGATCCATAGTTCACATGGCTTGAGCAAAGATGGACATCATCATGACGAACATCCGTTTACCATTGTTGGTATTCTAAAACATAACAATAACGTTACCGATAACTTAATACTAACCAACTTAGAAAGTGTTTGGGATGTACATGGCATTGCACATAAACATGAGCATCAAGAAACAGCAGTAGAGAAAGAATTACGGGAACGCCAAGAAGACCGGGAGGAAACCCTCAAAGCACATCTGCACCATCATGGTGAAGATATAGCAGAAAATTCATCTGCTCCAGCCCAAACGAACGAAAAAGAACATCAGGAGCAGGAAGACCATCATGAGCACGCAGAGGAAGGCATGTTTGTGAAGTCAATAGGTGCCGACATGGTAAAACAGAATGGACTGGAAATAACCGCCATTCTACTAAAATATCAATCTCCTGCAGCGATCGGAATTTTGCCAAAATTGATTGATCAGCAAACAGACATGCAGGCCGCATCTCCCGCCATGGAAAGCACTCGTCTATTCTCGTTATTAGGCGTAGGGATAGATTCTTTATCGATACTCGCTTATGTAATTATGTTTATTGCAGGTTTAAGCGTCTTTATTAATTTATATAACGCATTAAAGCAACGTAAATACGATCTTGCCATCATGCGTACGCTTGGAGCCTCCAAAGGAAAACTCTTTGCCATTGTGCTTCTTGAAGGACTAATCATTACGATTCTTGGTGGGTTAATTGGGCTTATAATGGCACATCTAGCGCTTTACTATATCAGTAATCAGACAAGTCAAAGCGCCGATTTTATAGAGGCTTTTACACTTCATCCTAAAGAACTGATTTTCTTGTTTGTTGCTTGTCTAATAGGTATCTTCGCAGCACTTATTCCGGCGATCAAGGCCTACAGGACAAGTATTTCTGGAACACTATCAAATAAATAAGTTTAACTAAGATTACACAACGACAAAAGATCGCAATAAGAAGAGCAGCTTATCCTCTAGGCAGGAAAACGGAAAATACATTCGAACAGCTTCTCGATACATAACACTCGATACATAACAATAGCATAACACATGAAAAAAACACTGACAGTATTCTTATTTATATTATTCTGTACCATACAGTCCCAAGCCCAAATAGGCAATAATCCGGATGTTCCCGATCATACACCTATGATGAACAAAACTTGGGAAGCAATTGATAAAATGGCTTATAAAGTAACTTATAATGGGGCAAAGAAAGTATATACTCCTTTCTACCCAAAAGAACTTAAAGCGCTTGAAAATAAAATTGTTGAATTACCAGGTTATATGGTTCCTCTTCATAGTGGTCGTAATCATAAAAACTTTATGATGTCTGTATTACCCGTGATGCAATGCCAATTCTGTGGATCCAACGGAATACCACCAATGGTTGAAGTAACATTAAAGGGCAATGCAATAAAATTCTCTGAAGATCCGATTAAATTAAAAGGGAAAATGATCTTTACCAAAGATCCGCTTAAAGGAAATGCTGAAATCCAGATTGTAGATGCAGAACCAATAAAATAAACTAGCGTCTATTATTAAACCATTAAATGGGCTTTGCAGATCTCTCACAGCCCATTTAGTGGGCCAGGGTCCGTCTTTTATCCCCTATCCTCTATTCAGCAGGGAAACTTCCATACAAGCTGCTAAAGCAGCCGTTTCGGTTCTTAAACGCGCTTCTCCCAACGAAATCGGATGAAACCCCATCTGTAGTGCCAAATCAATTTCCTCTTCAGAGAAATCTCCTTCCGGACCAATGAGGATAATATAATGCTGGTCTGGCTCCAAAACCTGGTTTAAATACTTCTTTTCAGCGTCAACACAGTGTGCAATTGCCTTTTGAACACCTTCTTTTGGGATTTCCCTCAAAAACTGTTTAAACGATACTGCTGGATTTAGCTTCGGAAGATAGGCTTTCAACGATTGTTTCATCGCTGCAACAACCACCTTATTTAGACGATCTAATTTCACCTCTTTTCGCTCAGAATGCTCACAGATAACTGGAGTTATTTCTTGAATTCCAACCTCAGTCGCCTTTTCCAAAAACCATTCGATGCGATCAATATTCTTCGTTGGACCAACAGCAATATGCAAATGATATTTTGGCCGCTGAAACTCCTCCTCAACATTTAAGATCGTGATAACAGTACGTTTGGGGTGAGGGTCAATAATTTGAGCTTCGTACAAACCACCGCGACCGTCTATGAGATGTAAACGATCACCAGTATCCATACGAAGCACACGAATAGCATGTTTACTTTCTTCTTCACTAAGGATAAAATTTTCTAATGAAGGGTTTAAATCCGGTGTAAAAAATAACTGCATGTGCTTTCGTTATTGTTTTATTCTTCTGTATCATCATCGGCCGATTCGACCAATTCCAATTTGACAAACTCTATGTTCTGCTGGGCCTTACGGATAATAGTGAATACGTAACCATATTCTTCTTTACGCTCACCGACTTCAGGAATCTTATCAAAGATTTCGCTCACCAGACCGGACATCGTATCGTAATCCTGACTCTCGGGTAATTCTATCGGGAGAAATTCATTCACATCATGAATACTAGCGCCTGCATCGACCATATATTCCGTTTCCGAGATACGTTCGACAACTGGAGTTTCCTCATCGTATTCATCCTGAATCTCACCAACAAGTTCCTCAACAATATCTTCCAGGGTAACCATACCCGCAGTTCCACCAAATTCATCCAATACAATCGCTAACTGTAGACGCTTTTGCTGGAACTCAGCCATTAGATCATTGATCTTCTTCGTCTCAGGAATGAAATAAGGTTTGCGCATGATATTTCTCATGACAACCTCTTTTCCTTTAGCTAAGAGGGGTAAAATATCTTTCGTATGGACAATACCAACGATTTGATCAATATTATCCTCATAAATTGGCAGACGAGAGTACCCTTCTTCAGTCATGGTTTCTATCAGCTCAGAGGCATCAGCCGTGACCTCCACAGCCACAATTTTGGTACGAGGTACCATAATATTCTTAACGATACGTTCGTTAAAATCAAATACATTTTTGATCAACTCGTGCTCAGAAATATCCAAAGCACCAGACTCTTTACCTTTATCCAAAAGATATTGCAACTCTTCAGAAGAGTGCGCAGATTCCCCTTTAGTAACTTCAAATCCTAAAATCTTCAACAGAAAATTAGCGAAACCATTTAAAATCCAAATAAATGGTCTAAAGATAAAGTAGAAAAATTGCAGTGGAACCGCAATTTTCATTGTTGTTGCAACAGGTTTTTGAATCGCAATTGATTTAGGAGCGAGCTCTCCAAATACAATGTGTAACACGGTAATAATCGTAAAAGCCAATATATGACCTGCATTCGTCGCGATTGTACCTGTCAATTCAACACCGAAAAAACCTAGTACCCCCTGCACAATTTGGGTCATTACAGCCTCTCCTACCCAACCTAAGGCCAGTGAAGAAAGTGTAATACCCAATTGTGTAGCGGCCAAATAACCATCCAAATGCTCCGTTATACTTTTGGCTATTGTAGCAACTTTGCTACCTGTTTTTGCCTGAACTTCAATTTGGGAGACTCGGACCTTGACAATAGCAAATTCTGCCGCGACAAAAAAGCCGTTGGCCAATACTAAAAACAATGTCCAAAATATATCGAGCGCCATGCTTGGGGTTATTTGTTAACAAATTCTTTTTTGTACAAATCGATAGCCTCGATCAAGATTCTTTGTGCTTCTTCACGTCCTTTTACACCCTCAACAATGACATGCTTCTTTTCAAGTGCTTTATAACTCTCAAAGAACTGTACAATCTCCTTCATGGTATGCGGAGGTAACTGATCAATATCTTTAATGTAATTAAAAACGGGATCATTTTTAGCTACCGCAATAATTTTATCATCTTGTTCTCCACCATCAACCATATTCATCACACCAATGACCTGTGCTTCAACCAATGTTAATGGTAAAATATCCACTGAACAAATGACCAAAATATCCAAAGGATCTTTGTCATCGCAATAAGTCTGTGGGATAAAACCATAATTGGCAGGATAAACGACAGATGAACTCATTACTCTGTCCAAAAGCAACAAACCAGTTTCTTTGTCTAATTCATACTTTCCTTTGGATCCGTTTGTAATCTCAATGATAGCATTTACGGCATTTGGAACATTCTCACCTGGAGAAACCATGTGCCAAGGGTTTTGTTTACTCATTTTTTATTTTACTGTATATTTTGTTTGTTTCTTTTATCTTTTATACGCTTTTTTAACAACGTTATTGCAATTGGTAAAAATGCGATCACAATCATACCAACGACAACATATTCTACATAATGTATAATCCAAGGGAACTCAATACCAAGGAAATATCCAGACAGGGTCAATACAAGTACCCAAATGGCAGCTCCGGCAACATTATACAGAACGAACTTCTTAAAATCTAATTTTACAACACCTGCAAAGATAGGTGCAAAAGTACGAACTATTGGAACAAATCTTCCTATAATTAAAGCAGTTCCACCATATTTATGGTAAAATTCTTCGGCCATGACCACATATTTTCGCTTAAAGATGAAACTATCTTTTCGCTTAAACAGCATCGGCCCCGCTCGATAACCAAACCAATACCCTGTAAAATTCCCTAACACTCCCGCTATAAACAAGCCCAAACAAAGCGTGTATATATTAACGTCAATTTTATTTAGCGCGCAAAATAATCCTGCAAGAAATAATAAATAATCCCCAGGTAGAAAAAATCCAAAAAATAGGCCCGTCTCAGCAAATACAATTAAGATAACCAGATAAAACCCTCCTGAACTCAATAGCTCCTCCGGGTTTAATAATTGTTGAAATGACAACAAGAGTTCATGCATAACCTTTAGTAAAAATCAATGTTGCGTTCCTTTTTTAGAACAACTTCCACGCTTATCTCTGTACAAATTTGAAACGACAAGGTACAAATATAGCATTCTTCTAAAAAACGAACGTAAATCAAGTGTAATATAATCCTTTCTAATTATTGATTTTGAGCAGTTATACTGACGATAGACTCGCGAATAGTAGTCGCAATTTCATGAAGTTCGTCCTCTGCCAAGCTCAATTTAGGTCCAGCAAAGTTTAAATCACTAATTTTATTAATAGGCACCAAATGTATATGTGCGTGAGCCACTTCTAAACCAACAACTGCAACACCAACTTTTACACAGGGAATTACCTTTTTAATACCTTGAGCAACAATCTTAGCAAAGACCCAAAGCGCCATATATTCATCATCTTCTATATCAAAAATGTAATCGGTCTCTTTCTTAGGGATCACAAGAACGTGCCCCTTAGCCAATGGACTGATATCCAAAAAAGCTAGAAAATCATTACTTTCTGCAACTTTGTAAGCTGGGATCTCCCCAGCAACGATTTTTGAAAAAATTGTCGACATATTATTCTAATCTTGGAATAAATCTTTTAAACAATAATTAGCAAAAAACAGACTTTAAAATGCAAAGCCTTCGGTATGTTAGCAATTAAAAATTTAACTGCAGATTTTATCACACCCTGTTTTTCTACTGCCAACAAATATAAACAAAAAAGGTCGCGATTACTATATCACGACCTTCTTAATATAAAGTTAATTTGTGGATGTGCGGTTATGGCATACCGCACATAACCGACATATATTATCTTGAAATCTCTACGATCTCGAATTCAATTTTACCGGCAGGCACTTCAATAACAGCTGTATCACCTTTCGATTTTCCCAACAAACCCTGGGCAATAGGAGATTTAACTGAAATCTTGCCCGACTTCAAATCTGCTTCTGACTCCGCCACCAATTGATAAGTCATTTCAGCACCATTCTTTTTGTTCTTGATCTTAACAATCGATAAGGCCAAAACTTTAGATGTATCCAATTTGGACTCATCAATTAAACGTGCAGTCGCCAATGTATTCTCCAAATTGGCAATTTTAGCTTCGTGAAGCCCCTGAGCTTCTTTAGCTGCATCATACTCTGCATTTTCTGACAAATCTCCTTTGTCTCTAGCCTCTGCAATAGCATTGGCAATTTTAGACCTTCCTTCCGTCTTCAGATAAGCCAATTCTTCTTTAAGCTTACGCAATCCTTCTTCCGTAAAATAAGTTACTTCTGCCATAATTTTATCTTTTTTCTTATTTTCTACTTTTTAAAAAAGAAACAAGACCATATTTCCCTCGTCAGGAAACATGGTCTTGCTTTGAATCTATACGAAGATAATAATTGTTTTCAACAAAACAAATTCTTACCCGTTAAATAAAATTAAATCTCTTCCTCATCAACAAATTTATACCCCAGCCCCCGAACTGTTTGTAGATAATGTGGCTTATCTGGATTTGTTTCGATCTTTTTCCTTAAACGAACCACATGCATATCCAAAGTACGTGTGTTGACATTGGAGCTATAACCCCAGACAACCTCCATTAACTCCTCGCGTGTAATCTCCCGGCCTAAGTTTTGTAAAAAATGAAGCAAAATTCGGTTTTCCAAAATGGTCAACTCAACTTTCCTTCCGTCACGTATTAAGGAATGAATATTCGGATGATGTTCCGTTTGCCCAAATTTATATACTTCGGGACTGTTCTTAGGTAAGAAAAATTTCACCTTATTATCGATCATAGCAATAAGCACATCCATATTGAATGGCTTACTAATGTAATCAGTCACACCAAAGCTATAGGCTTCAATTTTGTCCACATCTTGAGACTTCGCTGTCATCATGATAATGATATTCTCAAACCCGGCTTTACGGACATCTTCACAGATTTCGTTGCCTTCTTTTCCTGGAAGCATCCAATCCAGCAAAACCACATCGGGTCTCTTTTCCAAGATCAAACTTTCCGCTTCATTCCCATTTCCACTCTGAATGACCTGATAGCCTTCGGATTCCAATCGATGTTTTACCAAGAACCGTAAGTTCTCATCATCTTCAATAACAGCAACAGTGATGTCTTTATTCATATTTAAATTTATTTTTTAAACCGGAAATACCAAGGTAAAGGTGGTCCCCTGTCCCAATTGACTTTTTACTGTAATATCACCGCCTATAAATTCGGTAATCTCTTTACAGAAAGCCAAGCCCAAACCGATACTTCCTTGCTGATTATATTGACTTTTTATTCTATAAAACTTTTTGAAGATGTTGTTAAACTCTGCCTTCTCAATACCTATTCCTTCATCCTTAAAAGTGATAACAAAATTCTTCTTGTTTTGTTGTATCGCAATATCTAAGATTTTATGCCCCGCTTTCGAATATTTATAGGCATTATCGATCATATTTTGAAACACACTACTTAACAGTACCGGATCTGCAAGCATTGATGTTCTTACATCAATTTTTGTGCTAATCTTGAAATCCGCATATTTTATTCTTGACGAAGCTACTAGATTTTCGGTAAATTCCTCCAAATCAACTTCTTCTTTATTTAATTTTATGGTTTTATTTTCGATCTGACTAAAAGACAACAGCTTATTCATCAAGTTATTTAATCGGTCTGCCTCCTGATCTAATATATTTCCATACATTTTCCGCTCTTCATCAGAGAGTACCTGCGCACTCTTAATATTATTTCCAGCAATTTTAATAACACTCACAGGCGTCTTAAACTCGTGGGTAAGATTATTGATGAAATCGTACTGCAATTTAAAAAGTCTTCCGTTAATTTCTAAATTTCTATAAATTAAATATAATATTGCAATCAAAATAATATAAATCAGGGATACCCCTCCCAATACCGGCCAAAAACTGCGATTTATCTCTTTTGACAGAAAACTTTTACTCGACCTAAAAAGAAGTTTGTAGTCTGCTAACGCTCCAGGTAACGGCATCTCCGTTGAAATCTCGTCATTTTCCGGCGTGATCGGAGCACCAACCAGTGGCACTATTTCTACTTTCTCATAAAGATTTGAATAACTATTTTTTACTTCCAGATACATTGGATCAATCTGAAAATTGAACATATCCTGTTCATATCCGACAGTATGATCCAAATTACCTTCCATAATGGACTTATAGACTATTAAGTCGTTGACCCTTGGAATATTCAGATAGGTAATCTGTCCAGGTCTTATGGTATAAAAAACCTTCAGAATATCCTTATCAGAAAGCTTGGCATTCGGTTGCAATTTATCGATATAAGTTGCCAGCTTCACACCAATATTATTAATCTCTTCGGAATGCAAGCCCATCTGTCCACGATCCCGAATCGTATTTTTATTCAGGCCAGACCTGGAAACGGTAAAAAAAGTAATGGTTTTCGGTTGAATTCTAAGGTTATTAACAATAAAACCATAGTTCAAGTTATGATCATTATTAAATTGTAAATCAAAAAAACCAATTTCTCTAACGAATGGGTAGGAACTTAATATACTATATGCATATTTTCCCGCCTGGACTGAATCCAAAAAACCTTGATAAAAAGATACTTCAGGAATTCTATTCTGAAAAAAATCATTGAAAGGGACTAAGGTTTGATCAAATATCTCCGATTTCCGATTGGTAAATTCGTTCTTAATATGCGATTCTGTATAATTACGCGAAAGAAAAAGGGCAAATATATACAGACCACTAATCACGATGAAAAACATCAACAATAATCCGTAATTTTTTCGATAGCTATATTTCTCTGCTTTCATAATCTCCCGCCCTTAGTCTACAAGATATTTCGCCAAAAATCGCTCCAACTCATTATAGTAACCAAAGACATTCTCGTCCCGTTTAAAAGTTCTATCCTCGTCCTCTTTTAGGATGTATTGTACGGGAATATTATTATTCTTTAATTTCTGTACAAATTGATTTGCATCTGTTACCGAACTAAACCGATCCTTTCCTCCCTGTACCAATAGCACCGGTATCTTTACTTTATCCGAATGAAATACAGGTGAAATATTTTTAAATAGCTCAGCCTCCCGAATCGGATTCCCAACTACTTGATACATTTTCTGCACATACGATTTAAAATATGGCGGTATATCTCTAAAGTAAGTGAACAGATTGGTATAGCCGGAATAAGACACGGCACATTTATAAAGATCAGAATTAAAACAAGCAGCGTGTAGCGCCGAATAGCCTCCGAAACCTTTCCCTACAATAGCGACACGTTCCCGATCAGCAATTCCTTCTTTAATCAACCATTTTACTCCATCAGTAATATCATCCTGAATCTTCCCGCCCCATTCCTTAAATCCCGCAGTCCAAAACTTCTTACCAAAACCGGTCGATCCCCTATAGTTCATCTGAAAAACCAAATAACCCCTGTTCGCCAAAAACTGCGCTTCGTTATCGAATCCCCAAACCTCCCGTCCGTTAGGTCCATCATGGGGCAATACAACCATAGGCAGATTTTTGCGATTGGAATGAATGGGATAAGTTAAATAACCCGAAATCTGAATGCCATCTCTCGCCGTATAAGTGATATACTCATTTGGAGAAAGTTCTTTGTCTTTTAGATCGGAATTATTATCTGTTAGCTTCGTTAATTTTTGAGTCGAAAAATCATAGAAATAAATCCCGCCCGGGTTTACGTCCGTATAGGTTTTGATAATGACCTTGTTCCCCGAAATATCAGTATTCAATACCTGAAACTCAAAGCCATCAATCTGCTTCGACAATTGATCATATTTCTTTTTGGTAGCCTCATCAAAAAAATGTCTGTTCTGTCTTGATGTGCTATAATTGACAAATAACAGCTTATTCTGTTCAGTGAAATACCCCCCAGGGCTCACGTCAACATCTTTATGACTATATAGCTCGCCCAGCTCTTTTTGGTTTAATAAATCATAACTTACCAAGGCCAGTTTATCCCTGTCTATATTGGATAAAGCATAAATGATGGCATTTGAACTATCCTTATAACCCAGTGGAGTAAAACTACTTTCAACATCACATCGTATAATCTCTTTAAATGGTTCTTTTTCTGAACTTCTATAGAGCACAGATTGCTGTACAGAATCGTTGGCCACAGCCAATCGTACCTGCCCATCATTAGATACAACCCAGGAGCTCATATTTCCGGGATTCTGTAAAACCAATTCCCGAGGCCTCCCGTCTAAATAGATACGATAAAGGTCAAAAAAAGAAGAGTCTCTATCGTTGATTCCCGCTATAAAACTATCACCTCCGGTCGCCATAGCATGAATCCATCGAAACCGACCTCGTACCGGTTTAATCAATGGCCAAATCTTTTCTGTGTTGATGTCCACAGCATATAAACGTAAACTGTCCTGCGAAGATTGTTCCGTCAAAAAGGAAATTTTTGAATCATTGTTCCAAGCGAAGGATTTTACATTAATATCATTTTGATAAGTAAGCTGTTTGGAACTATCCTTATTGATCAAATCTATTAAATAGATATTTTTGCAATGATTATCTAAGCCAATGTAAGCGATAAATCGACCATTTGGAGAAATCTTAAAATTTGATTTTTCAGGTGTAGAAAAAAATTGATTTATTGGAATAAGATCAACACTATGTCGTTGACACCCCAACATGATCATGGCAGAAAAAAACAAACCTATCCAAAATTTCATCCTCATAATCCCAAATACATCCTTATCATTTATTCCAAATATTGCAATTAAATACGGAATTGCATGAAATGCAACCTTATTTTTACAAGATATAGTAATTAAATGTAATATTCAAACTTATCTCGGTTCTGTCCTTTAGAATCTTTTTTATCGCAGAAAAATAGCGTATTTTTGCATATGTTTTTATACAATGTCTCCGTTATAGCAGAAGAAACAATCCATCAAGAGGTCGTTTCATGGATTCAGGATAATATCGTGCAATCCCAAAAATTTCAAGTGCATTTTCTGGAAATGCTACAGTCTCCACACGAAGGTATGACCTACTGCATTCAAGTTATACTCCCTACAGAAGACCATATAGCAGATTTTCAGCAAGTGCATCTAATTCCATTACAACAACTCATTTCGGAAGTATATAAAGACAAGGTGTTCCTTTTCGACAGTACCATGAAGTATCTAAAAAAATAAAAGAGCTCTGTGGAGCTCTTTTATTTTTTTATTTCATTAATATCGTTACCATCTTCTTCAAAGTTCTTATTATTCTTTTCACCTATCTCTGCCGCCAATTCATAGCGCGGATCATAACTGATTTTTGGCGTTAAAAAATGAAGTAAAATCAAACGGGCATATCTAAAATTAAAAGGTGCGAAGACCAAAATGGTTACAGCTAGACCAATCAGATAAGACCAAGGAGACTCGCTTCCTGTCAAAATTGCGATAGCAACAGATACAGTAACAATCTCAGCGACAGACAAAGCATAACTCACATACATGGCAGCATAGAAATACCCCGGCTCAACCTCGTACTTGACACCACAATAAGGGCAAGTATCATTCATATGCTGCTTATGTAAACTGTATACCTTTCCTACAAATACATTACCAATATGACACTTCGGACATTTGGAATGTATCATTGCATGGAATTTGGATGTGGGCATTAAGAATCTATTTTATTTCGTTTAAAAATTTCTTTGTTACGGGGTTCTTCTTGCGGTATTTTTTATACCATAAATAACCAAGGCCCGCCGCGGCTAGATAAGGTATTACCAATAGAAACAAAATACCGTCATTCAGACCTCTTCCTTGCATATTTCCTTCCTTCGTAGAATTCTCAGCGTTCAATGTACACATCGCACACTGTCCGTACGAAACAGACACAGCCGAGCAGCTTAAGGTAAATATTAGGAGTAAATATTTAAACCATTTCATAGCACAAAGGTACTGAAATTTTAACGATTAGCGTGCCAAAGATTCAAATTTATCCCAAAAGCCATCTTTCGGCAAAGAAGCGATCAATTCCATCTTATCCTTTTTTATTGGATGCGTAAAGGTCAATGAACGAGAATGTAAACAAATACTGCCCAAAGAACTGCCTCTTGGATATCCATACTTATTATCACCAACAATAGGACATCCCATCGCTGCAAGTTGCGCACGAATCTGATGTGTACGACCTGTTAAAGGCTCTACGCGCAGCAAATAGAATCCATTCAACTCACCCACCAATGTATAATCCAACTCGGCATAACTTCCGCCTTTCACCTCGCGTGGAAAGGCCTTTGTTACCCTTGTTTGTCTATTCCGAACCAACCAATTGATAAGTTTCCCCTCAGTTTTTCGCGGACGCTGTCTAACGATTGCCAAATAGGTCTTTTTCACATGTCTATCCTGAAAAAATTTATTCATTCGCTCTAGCGCCTTGCTTGTTTTGGCGAACAAAATCATACCACTAACAGGTCTATCTAATCGATGAATAACACCAACAAATGCTTCATTTGGCTTATCATATTTCTTTTTCAAATATACTTTCACCATATCTTCTAAAGATAGGTCTCCTGTTTCATCCACCTGCACAATATCCCCGGCTTTCTTATTTATAGCGATGAGATGATTGTCTTCGTAAATGACGTCTTTATCGGTTATTTCGCTGTGATTCATTTCTTTCAAATATAAAAGGGTTATCCAAATACTATACAGTGCTAAGACCTGTTGAGTTGGATCCCATAATGACGCTATTATTTATTAAAAAAGGCCCTACGCAAGCGTACAGCCTTTCCTTATGTTCTTTTTTAACACAACTTACTTTGCAGTGTCCGCTTTAAGCAACTCAGCTTTTTTCGCATCCTCCTTCATCTTCTTTTTAAAGAAACCACGCAACAAGAAATTATGCTGCAATGCCTCCATATTCTCGTCCAGTTTGGATGTGCTCGAATTTAAATTATTGATTGCCGATTTAATTTGATTTGCCGATGCCGGGTCATTCAATAACACACCAACCGCATTATCTTTATCATTCAATCGACTTGAAGCATTATTCAAATTGTTTATCAATGCATTTGCTGTCTGAGAAACTCCTTGCAACTGCGCTGCAGACTGACGCAGGTTAGAGAATATAGCGGTATCAGTCGTTAAATCATGAATCAAGCCCTTATTGCTATTTAAAGAGTTTGTCAAGGTAACCAAATTAGCAGATGCTTTATTCGCATTATTCATTGCAGCACTGATTGACAATAATGTAGCACGCAATGTATTAACCATAGAAGTATCGGTCAACATCGCTCCAACCATTCCTTTTCCGTCCGCCAATCCACGTGATATTTCTACAAAGTCAGTCGTAATCTTTGCTAAGTTTTCATTATTTACCTGCAATGTTTCCATCATTGCTTCCATGTCCGCAGTCTTCGCCGAACGCAAGAAATCACCTGTCTCCACTGTTGGCGCATTTTGCGACCCTCCAGAAATCACTACGATCTTGTTACCAATCAAACCGTCCGAGCCCAATTTTGTTACAGCATCTTTACGAATATATTCAGCAGATTTCTCCTCGATTGTCAATACCACCTCAACATCCTGCACGCTTTTAAAATGTATATTCTTAATGATCCCTACCTTAACCCCAGAAAACCACACATTACTCCCCACTTTCAATCCAGCGACATCGGGAAATGAAGTCGTAATTTCGATATTTCTAGTAAATTTCTTTTGCTGGCTACCCAAAATAAAAATACCCGCTAAAAGAATCAATACGCCTAAAAAAACAAAAATACCGACAATGATTGCTCTTTTATTTTCTGCCTTACTCATGTATATTATAGAATAAAATTATAATTATAAAACGCTCTTACACGTGCGTCATCTGTATCAAAAATCTCTTCAAAAGACCCCTGTCTTTCAAACTTGCCATCCAACAACATTACAATACGGTCTCCCACCTCTTTCGCACAAGCTAAATCATGCGTAATAATAATTGATGCTGTTTTATACCTCTCCTGAACCTCATTAATCAATCCATTAATCTCCAAACAAGTGATCGGATCTAGTCCTGCTGTTGGTTCATCGTACATCATGATTTCAGGTCTAAGAATCAGTGTGCGCGCAATACCAATTCGTTTACGTTGTCCACCCGACAACTCCGATGGCATCTGATTGATAGCTTGCGAAAGCCCTACTCCATCCAAAACCTCTTCTACAGCGTAGTTGATCTCCGAACGTGTTAAGTTCCGTTTATTTCGAACCAATGGAAATTCCAAATTTTCGCGCACAGTCATACTATCATAAAGCGCACTATTCTGAAAAGAAAACCCTATTTTTAAGCGTAATTCACGCAGTTCGCGATCATTTAATTCAAGAACTGACTCTCCCAAAACATTGATCGTCCCCTCATCCGGTCTTAATAAACCAGAAATCAATTTGATCAACACTGATTTCCCCGTTCCAGAACGTCCAAGCACAACGAGATTTTCTTCTTTATATAAATCCAGGTTGACACCACGTAGGACGTGATTATCACCGAAAGACTTGCTAACATCCCTAATTTCAATGACCGGCTTCGAATGGTCGATGGTTGATTTAATCTTTTCCATAGCTCGCTATCCAAAGAACGATAAAACTTGAACAATAATTATTTCCTCAATAAATACAAGGAACATCGAAGCTACAACGGCAGCATTGGCTGCCTTACCCACACCTTCAGTCCCCTTTGAAGAAAAATAACCGCAATAACAACTTACAGCTCCAATAGTAAAACCAAATATAACCGCACGCAAAACCATAGCACCTAAATCCTTAAATGCTATCGTCTCAAATACTTGCGTAAAAAAACTCAAAAAGCTTAAGTCGTCTTTACTCATCATACTTAGGTAACCGCCTAAAAGACCTATACCCGCTACATAAAAACATAGTACAGGAATCCCAATAGTTGTAGCTAATATTCTACTTACAATAAGATACTTATATGGATTAGTTCCCGAAACTTCCATGGCATCGATTTGCTCCGTGACATTCATCGAACTTAGTTCCGCACCGATTTGCGAGCCCACTTTACCCGAAGCTATTAAAGCTGTCACCAGCGGTGCAAGAGCACGAACAATAGCAATCGAAATAAGCGAAGGCAACATCGAAGTCGCCCCGAATTCTTCCAAAGAAGGACGCGATTGTTTTGTAAAGACAAATCCAACAATAAACCCCGTTAAACTGATCAAAGGCAAAGATTTGTAGCCTATTTCATAGCACTGGCGGACAATTTCTTTAAATTCATATGGTGGAGTTACCAATTCGCGCCAAAACCGTAGCAAAAAACGGTGAATGTTTGCGAATTCTAGAAAAAAAGTCTGAAGTTTTTTAGCCATTTAAATGATGTCTATTTCAAATTAATGTGTCATAAAACACGTCTTATGCTGAACAAACACGTAGCAATTCGAGCGGTAAAGGTAAATAAAAAATATGTATCTAAAATTGTCGTTTATGTAAAAAGATCATCAATTTGACTTTTATATAAAAAAAATCAGATTTCCAGTGTACCGATTAAACCATTTTATACGTTATGCTGTCATAATAACAAAGACAATACAATAGAGTTTTGTCACACTTTTAAATATTACAGTCATGAAAAATTTAGGCAACATAAAATATTGGGTACTTGGTTTTATAGGTATCGCTTCTTTTTCAAGTTGCGCGACTTCAATGGCCCAACGGAGTGGATATAATGGTTATAACAATTATAACAATGCTGGAGTTTCGTTCCAGATGTTCTATGATCAACTCTCCCCTTACGGACAATGGGTTAATGATCCCAATTATGGTTATGTCTGGATTCCGGACGTTGGCCCGAACTTCCAGCCTTATGCAACCAATGGTTATTGGACAATGACCGACTATGGTAATACCTGGGTATCCAACTATGACTGGGGTTGGGCTCCATTTCACTATGGTCGCTGGAACTACAATGACCGTTATGGATGGGGATGGGTTCCTGACTATGAATGGGGGCCAGCATGGGTAAATTGGCGTCAAAGTAACGACTACTACGGTTGGGCACCAATGGGCCCGGGCATGAGTATAAATGTATCTGTTAATATTCCAATGAACTTTTGGACATTTGTGGGAGTCAATCACTTTATGAATAGGGATATGGATAGATATTATGTTAATCGAAGAAATTACAATAATATCTATAACAGAACCACCATTATCAACAATACAACGATAATTAACAACAACTATTATGTTGGTGGCCCTCGAAGATCTGACATCGAACGTTCGACAGGAAGAAGCGTAACAGTTAATAGAATTGCAAATGCCGATCGACCTGGATCTGCCCGCAGTAGCAGCAATCGTAGTAATGAAATCAGTATGTACCGTCCAAATGTAGACCGTAATACAAGATCTTCTGCACGTCCTACAAATGTCGTGGATGCATCTACCCGAACACGTAATAACAATAGTGAGATTTCAGATCGTACCAATCGTGTTATCAGCAATCGAGACAACATCGATTCAAGATCAGGAAGTCGTGAGTTATATATCGATAACAGTGGAAATGCTTCTGTAAGGTCTCGTAATGATGCCAACAGCGGTGGCTCGAGTCGTAGTTCAAATAATAATACGAGAAGCAGCGACAATGGAACTGTAAATAGAAATACGAACGGTACACAACCTAATTCGAATAACTATGATTTTAGAACACGATCAGGTCGCCAATCGGATGCTTCAAACAATAACAACCCTACATCTACCAGTAGAAATAGACAAAATGGCTCCGTTGATAATAATGGTGTTGTAAACGGCAGAAGTACAGACTACAATAGAAACACAGATTATAATTCACGTTCGCGGTCAAATGCAAGCAGCTCTAATCAGACTGTGCCTCCACGAGTACCGACAACAACGCCGCAACGAAATGGAAATTATGATGGCAGTAGAACACGTTCAAGCCAACCGGTGTCACAGCCTGTCCAAAATGGAAATAACAACGCTGGCAGCAGGAGCCGTTCGAGCCAACCGGTATCGCAACCTGTAGCACAACCAACTCAAAATCGGAGCTACGAAAACACAAGAAGTAGATCAAATACAGACAATTCATCGTCCGTATCGCGATCAAGGTCTTCAGAAAGCTCCGGTGAACGTAGCTCTGGACGTTCTTCACAAGGATCAGAAAGATCTAGAACAAGATAATGACAGCCGAGTAAAATAATAATTCATATCTGGCGGGTAAAATGAAAAATTTTATCCGCCTTTTATATGCATGTCTTTTTATATTTATCATGAACAATCCATACATTTTCACGTTAATTAGTAAATTTACCGCTTCAAACAAAAAAACAGATCGATAAAGATGGCTTCATTTACCTCTATATTAGATAATGACTTTTACAAATTCACCATGCAGCATGCTGTGGTTAAGTTGTTTCCAAAGGCCAAGGCACGTTATCATTTTATTAACCGGGGACATCATAAATTTCCCGATGGTTTTGACGTGCTCCTGAAGGAAGCCGTCAATGAGATGGCTAATTTGAAGTTAACAAAAGCAGAAAAGGCATTTTTTGCCAGAACATGTCCTTATATAGACCCAACCTATTTTGACTTTCTTCAAGGTTATCGCTACGATCCCGAAGAGATCAAAATATTCCAGGATGGCCCCGACCTTGAAGTCATTATCGAAGGGTACTGGTACCGTACTATTCTTTGGGAGGTTCCGTTGATGTCGCTCATATGTGAACTTTTTTATGAATCCCAAGGTCTACAACGTGCCTCGGATGCAGAAGTAATCGCCACAGCCAAAGATAAAATCGAAAAATATAAAAAACTCAATATCACAATTGCTGATTTTGGCACCCGCAGACGTCATTCTTATGAAGTCCATGATATGGTCGTTCGCACACTGAAGCAATATGGCGAAAAAACATTTATAGGTACCAGCAATGTACATTTGGCAATGAAATATGAGACGAAACCAATTGGCACACACGCCCATGAATGGTTTATGTTTCACGCCGCCAAATACGGTTATAAAATGGCCAATCTACTTGGTCTTGAACATTGGTCTGATGTCTACCGAGGTGACCTCGGAATAGCACTATCGGACACCTATACTACGGAAGTTTTCTTTCAGCAATTTGACAAAAAGTTAACCAAATTATTTGATGGAGTCCGCCACGATAGCGGCGACCCGCTTGAATTTACAGATAAGGTTATTGCACACTATAATAAAAATGGAATCAATCCCCTCTCAAAGACAATCATATTCTCGGATGGCCTAGACTATGAGAAGGTCGAAAGAATCGCGAGCTACTGTGAGGGAAAAATATTGCATTCCTTTGGCGTTGGCACCAATTTCACCAATGATGTGGGACTCAAACCCATGAATATCGTCATTAAGATGACTGACGCTTTACCAGAAGATGATCAATGGACCCCGGTCATTAAGCTATCTGACGAACCAATGAAACATACAGGAGATGAGGACTCCATATATATTGCAAAAAAAGTATTAATGATTGATGATGACAATGCATAGAGATGTATACGGTGAGGCCTTAGATGATTACTTTGTACATCAAGAAGAAAAGTTCCCTTTAATACTCAATACAAGTTATGGCGACCAAGATGAAATGCCCGTTGAGATTTTCTTTCGGGAACCCGATGATTTTCCTGAACTGGAATTTATTGGACTATCCTTATGTGATGGACGTGTACTGGATGTTGGAGCAGGAGTTGGCAGCCATAGCCTGTATCTCCAAGAAAAAGGTTTTGAAGTAGATGCACTGGAACTCTCGCAAACCGCTTGCCATATTATGCAACAACGCGGGGTACAACATATTATCTGCGAAGATTTCTATAAATTCGAAGGCCAAAAATATGATACGCTATTGTTTTTAATGAACGGAATAGGTCTTGCCGGTGACGTAGATGGTTTTCGAAAACTATTACAGCATAGTAAAGAGTTACTGACTGAAAATGGCCAACTGATTTTTGACTCTTCAGACATCAGTTATTTGTACAAAGATTACAACATCAAAAAACCAGCGCATTATTTTGGGGAAATTCAATACCAGTATGAGTACAAAGGGACTCGAGGAAATCTTTTCAAATGGCTCTATTTAGACCAGGATTTATTGATCAAAATTTCGCACGAACTGGGTTGGGTTGTCCAAATTTTGTATGAAGATGAGAATGATCAATACCTCGTCCGCATGGAACTAAAAAAATAGCCTGTTGTTTATAACAGGCTATTTTTTTTATTATTTCTATGTTATTATATATATTATTTCTGTGTTCTTATATAGATATCTCCCATGGATGTTTTTAAAATAACATCCTGTCC
>NZ_DDGR01000032.1:19594-61575 GCF_002337775.1 Sphingobacterium sp. UBA1897 | reverse complement strand
ATAACATAAACAAATATCGTGTAGAAAATACTTCTCATCCCCCGCATCAGGCATTGCAAATCCATCCATCAGTACAATGATATAAACTTCACTAATTCCATAATTCCAAGCCCTTCGGTTGTCTTTGGGTGCCTGATCCGCTATCAATTTACTACTGTAGTAAAGCATGCGCTTTTTCAAATTATCCTGCGCCGTGCGCTGCACTTCAATAATAAAACGTTCGCCATACGGCAAAAGATGCTGAATGCGCCTTGTTAATCGAATAACCGGCGAAGCTTTCCATCTGCCGCCAGATCTCACGGCTAATCTTTTCGGGGTAGCCCTTCGCCTTACAGTTGGAAAAGAACTTATCCTCAATTTCGATCAGGTGGTCTTTGCTGCGATATTTGCCCGACATCATCCGCCGGAGCACATGCATCAGCCATATCGAGTCCTCCATAAGCATGCGCATGCCTATAAACCCATGAAAGGAAATCTGGAGCAACTGCTCGCTCGAACCTGTATAACTCCACTTTGGGAGGACGATTTATTGTCAATAGACGATGCGCTATTATTGGTGGGTACAGAAAGCGTACAAGATGATTGGATCGTGCTGGTCAAGCAGAAAAGGGGAAATAAAAAGTATCTCTTGTTAATCGTTAAGGGAGGCAGTTTTGGCTTTTCTCAAATATTTTTTAGGCAAAACAGTATGGCTTTTGATATTGTTATCTATTAAAATTTTATAAAATGTAGTGAAATATGATTGCATCTATATTATAGTTTTCCGATCGACTTATCTTATTGAAAACTCAACGCATTTGATATACAAATTTCAATTCTCTAACCCGCTCGCTTTGGATTTTCCTTCACAAAGAAGTACATTGCAAAAAATTAATGCGACTAACGACTTATTTTGTAAAGTTGGTTGAGTTACTTTCCTTCAAAACAATTTAATATGAAAAATTATATCATTACCGGAATATTTTTGCTTCTGTTCATAAATTTAGCATTTTCACAATATTTCACCCTAGCTCCAACAGGTTTCGTTTCTAAAGAGAATCTAGATTATACCGTAGTGGAAGTTCCTGGCGCTAAACAGCAAGAACTTTACGATAATGTATTAAAATCGATCAATAGCTTATATTCCAACCCCAAAGAAGGCCTGACTTTGGTTCCTGGGCAGGCGATCGCTTTAGCAGCTTACCAACAAAGAGGACTTAAAACATCCGCTATTGCTTACTATGATGTCGATTACACCTTGTCTTTTTTATTTAAAGATGGAAAAATAAGAATCAATAGTCCAACTTTCAGTGCTCAAATTATGAATTACAACGGTACTTGGAATAAAATGAACGTGAAAAAATTTTATTTCAAAGGCAACGGTAGCCCCAAAAATGAGAAAAAACATCAATTCGTAAACGCGTACTTTAATGAGCTGATCAAATCTATTCTTGAAAAATCAACCAATATTGATAATTGGTAATATCGATGTATTTGTTCTCTTCCTGACAATAAACTTGCGAGCTTTCATCCCATTTTTCCGGTTTTAATTCTAGAAATAATATCATTCAACGCCTTTAAAAGACATAATAACGCCAGAATATTTATCGTGATCTGCACCAATATAAGATAAATCAATACCGGATAAATTTTTATTGTTCACAGCTTCTTTAAATAGCGTATAATTCATTTTTTCGACCCTATTATTCCAGTCTTCATCCGATGTTGGCTTAATTGATTCCAAATCTTTCATTTCAAACATCGCACGATCCGATATTTTTTTAGACCGTTGGACAAAAATTGTATCTCCTTCTATCTTTAGAATCTTAACCCAACCTGCTGGTAAACCTTGGATGTTATTTCCTTCAGCATCGGTAAAGAAACTTGCACCATATAGTTGTCCTGCCTGTAGTTGTTGAGCCGATTGAGCAAGACTTTCTTTTTCATTCCGATATTTCTTACCATCTATGTTCAGTTTAATACCATAAATAATAGAGCCGATAATTGCTATCGATGCTATAATCAAATACCCTTTCCAAAGTTTGAAATACGGAATTTCTAGTGTCTTCTTAAATTTCTTTACCTCTTCTTTTATTTCAGGCGAATAATTTCTTGCGTGGATGACCTGCCCGTATTGATTGACTAAACGAGACATTTTTACCAGACCTCCTCCAACTGGAAACCCTAAAAATTTGGTCGCAGGTGTAATGATACTAAGATTGAAATTCTGCGCTATGGTCTCATTTTTTAATGTTGCAATGATATTTTTACTTCCTAAAACGTACTCGTAACGTGTATAAATGAACAGCATAAATGGAATGAATTATAACTATAACGGTTCGAAATTAAGAAAAAATTCCTCCTGTAACAATCCTGTGTCAATTAACTAATTAGTACAGAAACAGATAAATTTATTTGATATCCTACGCGTACCTGAACCATCTCGTGTAGGATCTTTGCGATGAAGCTGGCTGTCTAATTAAAATGCTGACAGGCTTTGATAAGGTAATTTGATTCGATTGCTGATTATACCGAATATTTGTATATTAGGATAAATACAAATATTACAATTATGTCATCCAAGATTTTCCTGCAATCTTTACAAAGTAAATTAAAAGGCGGTAACGCCCGCTCTATTCATTTAAATGCATTGCCAGGAAGGTTGGCCACACGGTTAGACCTGCAGCAGCTCGACCTCATTGAGGATGGTCTAGCCAAATCATTTTTAGATACCTTGTTGACCAAAGCAAACTTTGAATTTAAGATTTCATTTGATACGATAGATCTCAATGAAAAAGATACGGAGACTCAAAAGAAACTAACCTTAATTTCTAAACGACTGAACTCCATCATCATAGAAAATGAAGATTATTTTAAAGAACATGGGATGAAGACCCTCGGATTTGGCTATCCTATTCTTATAAAAAGATCCTCAAAAGATCCTTCTAAGATCATAAAAGCCCCATTATTCATTTGGCAACTAGAGGCCGTTAAATCTAAAAACAAAGTCAATGAATGGTCGTTTTTGCGAAATAAAGCGATTCATGCAAATGGAAAAATAGTGGATTCAGATATTCACCCGATTAGTATCAACGAGGTCCTCCTTTCTTTTATCAAAAGTGAAGATGACATTACATTACCCAATCTGACCAATGAAGCCTTAGATGACGCGCTGATTGACAACAACGAGTTAGTGAACGCTTGTGCTGAAGTACTGGAAGCACTCAATTCAAATAGTAAAGAGCAGATACTTGAGGTGCTAGGCAAAAACTTTGAAACAGCTATCAATGTATTACCCGAAGCATCCCAGATAGATGCTATCGCCAATAACAAAGCTTACATTCATTTTGGTGGTGTTTTTGGTTTGTTCAGAGCGCAAAAAGAAAGTATTATCACCGACATTTCCCGCTTATTGGATCGCTTCGATGCCTTTGAATTTGATGAGCTTAAAGTGGAAAATCTATCGACAACACCTTTCAGCGCCGTAGATACAGACCCAAGCCAACAGGCCATAATAAGTGCTCTTGGAAATGAACCGAACCAAATAATACAAGGCCCTCCAGGTACGGGAAAGAGCCAATCGTTAACTGCACTGATCACAAATGCACTTGCCAATGGTCTGAAATGTCTTGTCGTCTGCGAAAAGAAAACAGCGCTTGATGTGATTAAAGCAAATATCGAACGTACGAATCCTCAGATCGGCGCGCTAGTCGGTGTAATTGATGATGTGAACGATGCGCGTGAAGCGATCGTAGATTCCGTCAGAGATCGTCAGATCGGAGTTCCGTTTCACATCTCAGGAAGGCAAGCCCAAAACCAATATGATGCGATAAAATCAAAACTCAAGGAATCAGCTGAACTTATCAATGCACAGCATGCTGCCTTAGCTCAAACGGTCTACGGCGATAAGAGTTGGCCGCAGATCGTCGGACGGTATTTGGCTTTATTAAAAAACTTTAGTCAAGTACCGCTCAAGAATATTATACCGAAAGAGGATTTTAATTTTGCTCAGGATCATACAGAACTGGAAAGGACACTTGTTATTCTAAAGCAAAGCCATAATTTATTTAAGCAATCGCGTCAGGTTCATGCCATATTTAGACCATTGGCAGACGATCTATTTATAGATCAACAGGTTGGGCCATCGCGTGTAAGAATTGAGGATTTTGTTGCATACGCGCATAAACAGCTACCAACTATTGAACAGGTTATTGCTGAACTTCAAGTGAGTGGAAAGCAGTGGGCTGATGATTTTTTGAGCGGCATCCCCACAATAATGCAGCAGGATTTTAAGTCCTATTTAGCATTTTGTATTGGAGATTCAGTGAAAGAAGAGGTATTACCATCCACTTTTCCTCAGGAACAGCGCATCAATGAAATTGTCTTAGGACTACAAACAGTAGGGATAAAAGCGCAACAATTTTTCAAGCAATATGAAGATGCTCTGCAACAACATTATAGCAGCTATCATTCATCGCTAAGCAATGCAATATCAACTTATCTTGCCTACGCTGAAACAAGCATTGCTCAATATGGCAATAACTTATTAAATAATAGTAGTGGTGCAAAATTTAAAACAAGTTTATTAAGTATATTCTCGGGAAAGCATAAACAGATAAAACAAACGAGAATCGAATTAAAGAATCGTATCGCGCAGGTAAGATCAGCCCATGTTCAGAAAAATTATATTGAACATCAATATAACGATCATTTGGAAACAACTGACTTATCTATATATCTAAACAATATAGAGGAACTCAGACAAAAGGCAGCCGCTTGGAAAGAGCAATACCCGCATACGATCAGTAACTATTTGTCTAATATTAATGATCATCATTTTCATGCTGAACTGAGTGAACTAAAAGCGCAGATAACTCCCCTACTTCAAAAATTGGATAGTATAGAGCAAATGCTAATCGCTGATTACAATATCGTTCCAACGACAGCTGTTACCGATATCAATGGGTTGATTGAGGCAGTACCTTATCTAACTGAAAGAGTAACTTTTCAATTAAGGTATTTTAGTAATTTTCGTGACTATTACGCGGAACGCGCTGATGCCTATCGGAGTCTACAAAACTCGTTTGACGATATTGAAAGTAACCAGTTAACAGGAAATATAACAAATGGGATATTTTTGCCGTATACAAGTCTTCAGGCGGCACAGGAACTATGTGATAAGATTAAGCATACCGTCACAACGTTCGGTGAACATATGAGTGATTTCCGTATCTATCATGAGTGGAAATCATTTTTTCTTTCAGTGGACGAAGCGCAACAAAGGCTTATTACCAGAATCAGCATACATCTTAAAGATCATTGGGCTGAAGCATTTGAATGCTGGTATCTGTATTGGGTACTCACGACAAATGAGCCACAGGAGTTGCCAAAAAGTGACTACCAACTACAACAATATCAGCAGCAAAAACAAGAGTTTAACCATGCACAGCTGAATAGTATTATTGCCTTATGGACGGAAAGGCAAGCTGAAGCCGTCGGACATTTTAAAGCCAGAGGACAAAACATCAATAGTTTGTTTAACAAAAAGGGAGCTAAGGGAATGCGCCGCAATTCACTCCGCACTATTGTGAACAGAGAATTTGAACTATTTACAGATTTTTTTCCAGTATTATTGGTCAATCCTTCGGTTTGCAGTTCTATCCTTCCGCTGCAGGAAGGAATTTTTGATGTGGTCATATTTGATGAGGCCAGCCAGTTGCGTCTCGAAGATACCTATGCGGCCCTGATCCGGGGAAAAGCTAAAATCGTTTCCGGTGATAAGCACCAGATGGCTCCCTCCTCTTACTTCGAGGGAAGTGGAGCGCTACTTGACCCGATTGATGATGAAACAGAAGATTACGAAGATGAATTTTCAGATCGGACTGCGCTACAGGCTGCTCAGCTTAACCTCGCAGATAGTGAATCCTTACTAGCTTATGCTGTAGACAAAGGGTTCGTTGAATCTTATTTAAAAGTCCATTACCGCTCGAAACACCCTTATCTTATCGACTTCTCCAATCATGCATTCTACGGGAATAGGTTAATGCCTGTTCCGGCGAAGGAGCACTACACGCCTATCGAATATTTACAGATTGATGGTTTATATGAAGGGCAAGTAAATAAACAAGAGGCATTGCAAGTGGTCGAATTGTTACAACAGATCATGAAGGAAGCTAAAGACAGTATTCCAAGCGTGGGTGTTGCTACTTTCAATATTTACCAACGCAACTTGATCCTTGAGGAACTGAGTGCAGTTCGCCAGAATGACCCTGCATTCGACAGTTTAATGGCGCAGGCGGGAGATTCATTCTTTGTTAAAAATCTCGAAAACATTCAGGGCGACGAACGGGATATTATCATTCTATCCACAACATTTGGGCGAAAAGCCGACGGTTCGTTTAGTCAAAACTTTGGTCCGATTATACAAGGTAAAGGACATCGTATGTTGAACGTAATCATCACTCGAGCGCGGTCAAAGGTATATGTATGTACTTCTTTCCCGCAGGAGTATGTTGGTCAGTACCCAAATCTTATCCAACAGAAGGGCAATAAAGGCCGTGGTATTATGTACGCTTACTTTACCTATGCGAAAGCGGTAAGTGAGGGTAATGACGAATTGCGAAAGGGCATTCTCCAGCTATTGAGTCAGTATTGTACAGATAAACTGTATGAGCCAGCAGAATTTAGCTTGGGGTCTGAGTCTCCATTTGAAGATGAAGTATTCGAACAACTTGCACAGCATATCGGTGCCGATCGTTTAGAACAGCAGCATTCCGTAGGCGGTTTCCGGATTGATATCGTTGTCAAATCAAAAACAAGCCACAAACCACTCATCGCAATAGAGTGTGATGGCGCGAAATATCATAACAGTCCGGAAGCTTATGCTTGGGACAGTTTCCGACAGGAGCAACTTGAAAGATATGGTTTTGTATTTCATAGGATATGGTCAATTAAATGGTGGGATGATGCCGATGGAGAGCTGAAGCGACTACTTGATTTTATTCGTCAACAGGATGAAGAAGAGGCAAATTTGAACAACCACGTGCATGTGGGAACGAAAATCAATATAAATGATAATTAGCGAATCGCCATTGATAGAACCGATAATTCGCAGGTAACCAGCACAAATAATGTTATCTCATTGGTTCCCGACTCCTATTAAAGGTTATCGAGGCAACAATCGTAACCACAATAACCTTTAAAAGGGAGCTATTCACACCAAATGACGAAGTCTGATCTCACGTTCAGGCTTGATAACTTAAAAGATGCATATTAATTATCGCTTTTGATGACATTACTCCTACAGCACTAAATCTAGTTTCGCCAAAAAATCAGGTGGTCAATTTGCAACTAAGAATCGCATGGTCATTTGATATGAAATTTACATATAATAGAAGTTACTCGATATCCTAAAAATACACAGGGTAAAATACCTAAAATCAGCAATACCCAAAACCATATAGGATTTTCAGACGACAACCATAGCCAACCCACGACCAGTATTATTAAACCACCAACTATAAGATTTTCTCTTGGCTTGCCCCCTATCCTCGTAGTAGCCATTCCACCCAACACACAACTAAACCAAACACAAAAAAGTTTGATGATAAATTGGGAAAAATTGGTGGCAGCGATTTCCTTACTGGTAAATATTTCTAAAGATGACGTGAACAGCAAGCCTTGCATTTTTGCAAAAACAGAACTCATTAATCCTATCGTTCCGAATCCAACTATGACGGAAAATATCTTTCTAAAATTCATTATCTAATTGATTTTAAAATTTAACTGGTCTTTCGTTAATACAATTGGATCAATCATTATTTTTTGCACATCAGCCTCAGAGGCGGCTCTGAATGAATGGACAAAACAGTTTAATTTTTCTTTACTATCAGGGATAAATGATGCTGAATTATTTTTTGCATTAGCCTGAAATTTCTGAATTATTGGCTGCATCATGGTATCATAATTGCAACAAGCCGTTTTTAAATCATTCGGATTTTGATGAATAAAATGAGCTAGCGCCTTTGCTCCATAAATTGATAATGATGCTCCCATTCCCGATAGCGCAGTGGGACAATACCCCGCATCTCCCAATAAAACCACATTACGATTTACTAAAGTGGATGAATTTACCATCCCCATTTTATCAATAAACATTAGACCGTTATCCGCGAAGCGACCTAACAAATGCTGTATATCTTCATTATACCCAGCAAAAGATGTTTTGAGTATTTCATTAGCTTTATTTTGAACAGATGGTAAATCTCCTGTATTATGTAAATAGCACTGAATGGCTATTTCATCGGAAGCAATGGGATAAATAGACAGCATCTTATTCACATCAATATAGATATTGAATTTGCCAACCTCATAAGAATGATGCTCTTTCAATCGTCCACCCATATAAACAAATTTAAAATCCTCTAGCGTACTTTCCGGAAAATAATTTTGTCTTGTCGTAGAGCGTAACCCTTCTGAAACGATAAGGAGATCGGCCTCCAACACAGTTCCGTTGTTGAGTAATATTTGGACTTTGTCTTCATCATGCATTACGTTTTCAACAGAAGATGAAAAATGAATACTCACTTCATTTTTTACTTCGTTGTATAAAACGTGATGCAATCCGCCTCGCGTTATCAGAACGGAACGTTCAATATTCTCGTTCATTTTCTCATAGCTAAGACTTTGTATAATTGAATCGTCTGACTCCCTGAAATTTACAAATTCAGAGGGTGACGATGCTTGTTGTAATTGTTCTGCTAATCCTAATTCTTCAATAATACGAACGCCAAAACTCTTAAGCGAAATAAGAAATCCGGACTTACTGAATGATGCCGCTCTTTCCAAAACAGTCACCTTATGCCCTTGTTTGCTCAACAGTTTTGCAACAGTCAATCCAGCGATGCCACCTCCTGAAATAATAATATTTTTTTTCATTTTTTTCATTTTTATACAGCAAATATCTTTCTATATTTACAGATAAAATAGCCCAAATTAAACTAATAATAGTCCAAAAAATTATGTTTGATGAAAAGCGTAAAATGAGAAAACTTGCTGAAAAACTTGGCATCTCCTTATCTTCCATTGAAAATGAGATAAAATTTTTGAATTTCAACGAATTGAACATTGTGGACTTGATGCCCGAGATGTTAATAATGGTTCGCTCTTTAATTGCCAGCAAGACTTTTGCTTATAAAAGAAAACCAATCAGGACAATAGAAAAAGGACTACTCATTTCGTTTCAAAATATTTTTATTAACAAAAAATCGGCAAATGCCATTAGTAAAAGATCTTTGAACAATCAGCCTCATGTTCGTATTATACCTTCACATTTGGAAAGTGAAGTGTTATTTCCTAAAGATGTCCACGTACAGCAAATCAGCATTTTAGTTGAGCTGGAATACCTGAAACATTTTGTAGGAAATGATGCAGATAAATTGTCTTATCTTTTTGATATAGAAAAAACCTTTTGGATAGAAGAATTTTTGTCACCTGAAATGACTGATTTAATTGCTCAATTAGCTGACCTTTCAATAGAAAACATTTTACCGCAAGCTTTTTATCGGTTAAAAGCACTTGAACTTATTTATCTGCTTTTCAGCAATTTATTAAAAAGAAAAAAAACAGATTATTTCCATCTTAACAACGCTGAAATTGATGCGGTTTATTTGGTTCGGAATACGATAGCATCAAATCTGGAAAAATCCCTATCTAAAGATGAACTGGTAAAAATAGGTGGAATGAATGAGCTAAAACTAAGAAGGATTTTTACACAAGTTTTTGGAAAAGGAATGTACGAATATTACAATCATCTTCGTATGCAAAAAGCAGCAAGACTATTAAAGCAGGAAAATCTTTCAGTTTCAGAAGTTGGCTATCAAGTAGGATTTAGCAATCTGAGTTATTTCGGAAGGTTGTTTGAAAAACACTTTGGATTAAAACCAAAGAAGTGGCAGGATAAAAATAGAATGTAAATACCTTATCCCTTTGCAAATTCTACTTTACCGGAGAAATCAGAGGTTGAGAGCTCCATTTTAAATATGCCATCTGAGTCGGTAACGGTACTTCCAATTAGTTCCCCTTTTTCAGATTTAAAATTCACAGATGTATTGCTTGCTTTTTCATTAGTGTCACCCAATCTAATTACCCCCGATACAATTAGGTTTTCATACATGTTACTTTCATTCACATCTGTGTAAGCTTGCACTTCAAATCCACCGCTGTTATATCGTTGCACTCTCCTAATCGGATCTTCACTATACATTCTCCGAGAACAACCAATAGTTATAAAAATTATAGATAATAAAACTGTAAAAAATCTGTTCATTAAAATCGAGTCGATAAAAAAATTACTTTTATAAACAATAAAGATAAGATTACATTTTTAACATCCCGCATGTTGACCGTGTTGAACTGTATCATTGTTTTCTACTTTATACTGTTCAGCTTTAATACGATCTATTATACGTTTTCTTTTAGTGTCCGAGAGCTTCATAAAAGCTTTAGGACCTGTTAATCCCTTCCAAGCCATATCATTGTAAAAGTCAGAATCGAATCCATTGTCCGCATAAAATATCTTAGCGACTATTTCTTCGCCAAAATCCGGCAAGAACAAAGGCATACTGATGTATATCGGAATTTGTGGGCTAAAAGGAGGGTTACAACTTTTATTTTGATCTTCGTGTGTATACGCTAGCCGGTTAAAATTGCTGGCTCGCCACTATTTACCAATTGATAAACCTATATGCCACAGCTCTTGTTCTTTCTTAAATATTTAGAACCATGATATATACGGTTTATGCACAACAGCAGTATCAAGGCAGGAAAATCTCTCTGTTAGCAGTATTTATAATTGTAAAAAAAGATCACAAAAATAAAGTACAAAGGAGTGTAGTGACACTGAAAGATACAATTACCACAATTTGATCATTTATTTTTACTAAATTAATTAGTATTTTTGATCCATGAAACCTCTTGAAGTCTTTTGCCGTAATCGCGTTATGTATGTCCAAATGACTGTGCATGATAAAAGCATGGGCATGAAAGACTATCATCTTTACAACAAAAATGGGCTTGCTTTTTATGTTTTCAGAAAGTCTCAGGGAGTTTGGGAACTTGCGTTTGGAGAACTTGCAGATGATATAAAGGAAGCATGTATCGATGCACTGATCTTGCGATTCGATACCGATGTACCGGAGCTATTTTACCACCATGGCGTGCGCCAGGTAGTCGAGGTACGCGCGAAAAAATACAGTCTTTGGCACATTTATCTGAACAATGCTTATGTAGGCAGCATCCAGCACGACAAGTATACTAAGAATTTCGATTATCATATTGAGGACAACAGCCTACTGACCGACGACCAGGTACAAAAATACATCGGAATGATTCAACACGGGGAGCTAAAATGGAGAAAAGATGATAATAGATAATTTCGAGATTATTTGTGTGTTTAACGCTACTTTTTTAAACGTTTTGTCGGTTTCTTTTTTTGTGGCTTTGCTGGTGTCTTAATTTTTTTCTGTACGGCCTCCATGCGCTTTCTCCAGCTGATGATCTGAGATTCTTCATATACGGGAAGGCCTTTATCGTTGAGAAGCCCCATAGATTTAGCTAAACTAAGACTGAGACGTGCAGACTTACTGTTTGCTTTCTTCCAGGTCTGTTGATCGTCTTTAAAATCCTTCTCATAGGCAGCAATAGCCTGCTTAATAATGGCTAGCTCCTTCTTATATTCTTTGAGCTTTCGATAAAGAATCATTAATCTGTTATATGCCCCTGCTTGTAATGGTGCTTTCCTTATAACCAGGATATAGCTTTTGATGGCATCTTCAGTTTTACCTTCAAGCTCCTGCAATCGTGCATCTTTTAACAGCTCATTTTTGGATTTCTTAATACCAGTCATATTTATTTTTATCTTTCAATACGATCCTGAATACCCGGCCAAATCCCCGCTAATATATTGTAGAGTCCTTTTAACCTGAATATCATAATTAAACTTGAGAAAAGTAATGAACAAATTAACTAGCTCAAAGTTCCATCTCGGTTTCGGTCTACTTCCAGTAAAAGAAGAAGTTTGGCAATAGCGGGTTCCCTCCATTCTTCCGCAAGATCGCCCTCTATAAAACCAAAATCTTCATCTAAGATCATCTGGCAGCCATCCATCGTAATTCGGGCATATGGTCCGTTTTGCCCCTCCTGTCCTACTTCAAAATCACAGTATTTTTCTACTCCTATGTTATTTGTCACCGGAATTCCAGTGAATGTTGCTATAGCTCCCATATTCTCATTTTTTATTTTTCAAATAATTAATAACATCCTCACGACCATTGCCAACGCTTTTGATGGCCTCTTCGACTTGCTGCCGGGTTACGCCAAGTTCTTTTGCCAAATAATCTACCTCATAAGATCACCGCCAGCTACCTGATTGCGGTCCCTTGCATCTTTTTTATTTTTATTGTCTGTCATAATAAATGTTTTTGGAATAGAACAACCGCCAGCCAATAGAGTTTGAAAACTATCACTATTCTGATGTTGTTCTAAATACAAAAAGGAGGAATTATGCCTTGGTATAATGGAGATTATCCACCATCATATAAAAATCAACCGGTCAACATCCGGGAGAAAGCAACTGAAATCGCAAATGCTTTGCTTGAGGAAGGCGCCGAAGAAGGAATTGCCATAGCAACCGGCCTAAAAAAAGCGAGGGAGCATTTTAAAAAGGTAAAAGAAGAGAGTAGAAAGAAGTACACAAATTATTAAATCGACAACTATGCCAGAACTACCAGACCTACAGGCCTTCAGCAAAAATCTTACAAAAATGCTTAAAGGTAAAGTGCTTGAAAAAGCTGCCATTCACAACAAACAAAAAACCAAAGTCAGCCTGAATGAGCTGCAAACTCTAGAGGGCAAAAAACTCGTCAAAGTTTATCGGGAAGGTAAAAGACTTTTTTTTGATTTTGGCAAAGATGCTATCTTGTCGATCCATCTCATGTTGCATGGCAAACTGGTATATTCGGAGGACGAAAACCCAAAGTATGCATTAGTTTCCATGAAGTTTAAGGATGGTGGAACGCTATCCGTTACTGACTTTCAGAAAATGGCACATATAGAATTTAATCCTGAACATGCAAATGTGATGGATGCACTTTCTGAAAAGCTAAATCCAAAATTACTTTTCGGATTACTGCAATCAAGCAAGGCCAAAATTAAAACTCTCCTGATGGACCAAAATGTCATTGGCGGGATTGGAAATGCCTACGCTGACGAAATCCTGTATGAAGCAAGGATATCACCACTTTCAATTTCAAACAAAATTCCCGAAAAGCAGGTACAACATCTTGCCAAAGCAATTAAGGAAGTACTGGAAAATGCCGAACAGCAGATTCTAAAAGAGCATCCTGAAATCATTAACGGTGAGATAAGGGACTTCATGAAAGTCCATAACAAAAATGCGAAGGTTGATGGTAAGGGTCATGAAATATTGCAAACCAAAATTAGCGGCAGAACTACTTATTACACAGAGCAACAAAAAGTTTTCGAATAGCACAGGATACGACTAGAGAATTACTTATCTCAGTGAAGTTTTTTGGCACAGATCTGGTACGGAAATAATAGCAACTAATTGCATATGAATAATCTATATATTATCTTCTTTTTTTTAGTTCTCCAGGGCTGTACAATGCGTAAAAGTACAATGACACCGGTACAAAATAATAAGTCCAAAATATACAATGACAGCTCAATGCAACAAGACTATGTTTCCATTTTAGAAACAATTTTGTCTGACGATTCGGCTGGTATCAAACTGCAACGTGAAGGAGAACGAAGGGCGTTCATTCATAACAAGTTTATGAGAGATTCTATCTCATCATTGCATGACAGGAATTATGTTTTTTACAACGTCGATCCACAGAAGCTGATGAAAATACTGGATAACCAGCTCACAGATTCGCTGGATATGCTGAATCAGATGAACGAAAGGAAGGCAATCATCCCGATTCCAGCCGCTATCAAAGCAGCGTACACTGTTGATGACGCCGATAAATACAGGATGGACCGCAACCAAAGCATTTATTACTTTCATCTTCCCATTATAGGGTATAATCGCAAAAAAGCATACGTGCCGGTTGACTATATATGCGGCCCTTTATGTGGAAACGGTGATGCATTTCTGCTTGAAAAAGTGAATGGTAAATGGGTAATCATACAACGATTCTTTAACCTCTGGATCTCTTAAAAAAATGTAGTCACAATAATCTTTAAACAGAAGATATTCACGCCAAATAACCAAGCGGACTTATAGCCTAAAGGACCTTATCACTTTCTATAAATACACTTCCCGACAAATAGCACTCGGGAACATTGGCTAATACATAATCAATGTCCAGAATATTAGGACGAGCTGTACTTCCATGCCCACAATACAAACTCCTGATCCAGGTATCTACGTCATCCACCCATATCGCCTTCCAGGTAATATTTTGTGGATCCTGGACATTGACAGGTGAAATTAGGACATTATACCCCATCGCTCGCAGCGCGGTTAATACGACTCGATTTACTTTGACAAATTTCATCTTCGAAAGCTATATACGGTTGTCTTTACTTTGGAACAGAAATACAACCCATATGGTTCAAAAGTCATTAACTTTTTGTGCTTAGCGGCAGATCCTTATAGTACTAAATCTGACTGATCGCTTGCATCGGATCCATTCCCGAATCAAGAGACTCGTGGTGGTTACTCCTTTTTATATATAACTATTAAAACTGTCCTGTATGAGTTTTATGAGGTGTAATCATACAGGAGAAATGCTTCGGAACATCATTTTTTGACTTTCTGATTTAGTTTTTATACCACTTTTAGTAATATTTTTTCAAATCACTAATTCTTTCAATATGAAGTTCTCTGGCCTGAGACCGCCGCATCATTAGCGCATAAGCATTATTAAATCCCAAAGGTTTTAACCACTTGATGCCGTACAGCCTCTGAAACTCATTGTTCACATAATTATAGGTATCGGAAGGACTTTTGGATACGCTTCCTAATACCTGCTGATTTGGTTTTAACAACACCAAAAGGCCTGTTCCGGTGTACTCTACATAGCAATCAATCGCATCGCTCACCAAAGCATCAAAACATATTTTGGTCCCACCCAACCCCGTCTTTGTATCTACTTTATAATCGGTATGGCCTTCGATCAGCATTTTGTATATCGCAGCCAAAATATATTGTTCTGCAAAAATTTTTGAACCTACCTTTATCGTACCAGCGCTCCCAGAACCAGTTGGCTTATAAAGATTGTTGTGCAGGAGAAAGTCCTTTGCAATATGTTCTGGCGTCTGCTTCAAAAAGTCTGCTCTATAATTGAGCTCCGTCATGACCGAATCATTGAACTTATCTGCCAGCAGGTTCATTGTCTCTTCCAGCTTGGGGAATTTCTGAAGGGTTGCCTCTTTGATGATCGGTGAAGCAAAATAAGGTGGGAAAATCTTCTTGTCATCTGCCAGCACAAACAGGTCGTATGCCTTGATCCGCCCATCGGTGGAGTATCCGCTAATGAGATCAAGATCTTTTTCATAAGCGGCTTTATACATAATTGCATCGCTGACAACAAGTGGGTTGACATGAAGACCATAGATACTGCGAAGTCCCAGGTCACCGTCCTGACGTCCCATAAACTCTGGTGTGAAACCTGCCTTGATGCGACTGTCATTGGACCTCATAACCATATAAAGCATACTTAAAATGCACACAGCGGTGAATATGCCCAAAATAATATAGGTCTGTCGACTTTTGATATTTACCTGGGAATATTGGATTAGTGCAATGCCTTTGTCCAAGAGGATTGCTAGTAATGCTGCAGGAATAGCACCGGCCAAGATCATGTTTGAATTGTTGAGGGATATACCGCCAAAAATAAATTCACCCAAGCCTCCGGCGGCAACAAATGATGCCAAGGTAGCTACACCAACATTGATCACTGCCGCTGTACGTACGCCCGCGATAATCACTGGCATGGCAAGTGGGAGTTCTACTCTGAGAAGCAGTTGCCAAGCGGTCATACCCATCGCTTTGGCTGCCTCCACGATACCGGAACCAACTCCTGTAATGCCGGTAAAGGTATTCCGGATAATGGGTAAGAGTGCGTAAATAAATAGTGCAACAATGGCGGGAATGGCTCCGATACCCAGAACCGGAATAAGAAAACCCAACAATGCAATACTCGGTACAGTTTGCAAAACACCTGCAAAACCTAAAATAATAGCAGCAAATTTTCTCTTTCTCGAGATCAGTACCCCTAGAGGCACTCCGATAAGAATGGCCAATACCAAAGATAAAAATGTAAGCCCAAGATGTTGGCCAATCTGGGTCAATAGCTTGTCCTGTTGTTCGAGCATAAATTGCCAAAAACTTTGCGCTTTCATACCACTTGTTGTTTTCGATAGTTGTTAAATGCACCCACTAGCGTTTCATAGGCTTGCGCCGTATCTGTATGCATACTCAGAACCTGGGTGGCATGCCATAAATCTGTGCTCAATGTAAATCCATAACGCGAGATAAAAGGATCTATCGCCGTAATCCCTTGTAGTTCTTGTAAGGTAGTCACTTTATACTCCAATAGTAGGCGATTTTCGGCGAAGAAATTGGCTACAAATTCATTTGCAGGTCTATATAACAGTTCTTTTGGCGTTCCAATCTGCACGATTTTCCCCTTGTCCATTAAGCAGATCCGCTGTCCAAGTTCGAAAGCCTCCGACACATCGTGCGTAACGAGGATGATCGTCTTACTGCGTATCTCCTCCAAGGATCTGAATTCTGCGTGGATATCTGCTTTCGTTATATTATCCAGTGCTCCGAATGGCTCGTCCATTAATAGAATAGGTGAATCGGCGATCAGTGCCCTAGCAATGCCTACGCGCTGTTGTTGCCCTCCACTCAGTTCATGGGGATAACGTTGGAGGATCTCCTCGCCCAAGTTTAATTTGTGAAGTAGCTCCGCAGTACGCATGCTTATTTTCTTTTTTTCACATTTCAACAATTCTGGAACTACAGCAATATTGCGTGCAACGGTATAATGCGGAAAAAGGCCGGCATGCTGCATGACAAAACCAATTTGCCTACGTAAATCATGGATGTCTCTTTCTCTGATATCTTTGCCAGCAATAAAGATCTGGCCTTTATCGGGTTCGATAAGCCTATTGATCATTTTTAGGGTTGTCGTCTTTCCACAACCGCTGGTCCCTAGCAGAACAAGAACTTCGCCTTCCTTGGCCTGAAGGGAAATCTGATCGACTGCAACCTTTCCATTGAAGAATTTTGAAATGGAGACGATATCTATCATATTATCTCGCCAGTCTAATACCTGTAAATTGCCATTGCAGTGCCGTCTGAAAAAAGTTTCGGTACGTTTTGCGGCTATGATCTTTAGGTGTTGCAATAGAGGCTCCACGCAAGACCATCTGGTTGACCATAAATTTTCCGTTATATTCACCCACGGCGCCAGCTTCCTTTTTAAATCCGGGATAAGGAAGATATGCAGAATTGGTCCACTCCCACCGCTGTCCCCAATTGAGATGATCTGCCGCAACTTCCCACTCTGCCTCTGTCGGAAGCCGCATTCCCCTCCAGGCTGCAAATGCGGAAGCTTCATAAAAGTTGACATGGCAAACTGCATCCTCCAAGTCTATTTCCATCAACCCCGCTAAGGTATAATTCATCCATTGTCCATTCATCAAATGCCAGTATAAGGGAGCCCGAGCCTGACGCCGTTTTACCCAGTCCCAACCTTCGGCATGCCAATACCTGAAATCAGCGTACCCACCAGCTTCCATGAAAGCCATATATTCCTTATTTGTCACCAAATCACTCGCAATTTCAAAGTCATTCAGATAAACCTTATGTCTGCCTTTCTCATTGTCAAAACAGAAACCCGGACCTTCATATCCGATTTCATAAATCCCAGCATCAAATTGGACATACGTCGATTCAGCAGCCGCATAACTGAAAGGAGCTTTTGTGCTGCCATAAGCAGGAAAAAGGGGATTGTGACCCAGTATATATTTGATATCCGTAAGCAGCAATTCTTGATGTTGCTGTTCATGATTTAATCCTAGCACAAAGATGTCAAGGAGATCATTTGTCAAAAACCCACCATCCAAAAACTCAATCATGGACTTGTCCACACATTTGCGGTATCTATAGATATCTGCCACGGAAGGTCTGCTCAGATTTCCTCGATCTGTACGAATCACCCGAGCTCCTATTGTTTCATAGTAACTATTGAATACAAAATTGTATTCAGCATCGAATGGCTGATAGTTTGGCAGATGCGGAAGTAAAATAAATGTTTCGAAAAACCAGGTGGTATGTCCAAGATGCCATTTCGGAGGACTAACCTCTCCTATGGGCTGAACAACATAATCCTCAGTTTCCAACGGTTGGCAAATTTCTTCGGAATAAGCCCGTATAGCAAGATAGCTATCGATCCATTTTTGCTTTTCGGACATTTCGATAAGCGCATTTTGTATATTTTTCATAAATAAAACGTATTAGGACACCCTCCATACCGAATCAACAAACCATCCTTTGCTGTCTTCAACATTTGCGATCAGCTGAAATCCTGCTAGAGAAGCCATTCGCTGTATTTCCTCAGGAGTATATTTCTGAGAAATTTCCATGTCAATTAACTCATTTTCCTTAAAAAATATAGACTCGCCTTTGATATGGACATGTTGATTGGTTAGACTGACCAAGAAACTGCGGCAGGCTCCGGAGATTGGATCGTAGGATTGATAATGCTGAAAACATTGGGTATCGAAATCAGCTTCAAGTTCCCGGTTGATGCGATTCAGTAAATTGATGTTGAAGGCCGAGGTGATTCCGGTTTTATCGTTATAGGCAGAAAGAACGGTGTGTGGATTTTTTTTGAGATCAAAACCGATTATAATAATATCACCGGGGCTTAGTTTACGGCGGATTTCGGAACAAAAAAGTTGGGCTTCGTCCATATCCATATTGCCGATATTACCACCTAAAAATAAAACTACTTTTCGCCGTTTTGAAATTTTCATCGCCTGGTCAAGCATTTCAAAGTACTCTCCCTCTAGCGGTACGATATCTAAAGTTGGAATGTCACGATGTAATTTTTCGCCTAATACCGCAAGAATATTGCCCGATATATCGATAGGCATGTAGGAGTACGTGTTATGATGTGCACTGAGATGGGTTAACAGATGACTTGATTTAAGGGCATCACCTGCCCCCAGTTCTATCAGGTCGAAATCGGATTCATCAGTTGTGATGAAATCTGCTAACTCAGCAGTTTTTGTGCGGAATATTTCAAGCTCGCAGTTGGTCAGATAATATTCGGGCATATGCATGATATCCTGAAAAAGTCGATCGCCGATGGGATCATAAAAATACTTTGAAGATAATTTCTTCGGATAAATACTTAAACCTTCTACCACTTCCTTGTGAAAAACCCCTTCATACTTTTCGATCTCAGGTGAAGCACTAATTACTGGTAGAACATTATTTAATTGTAAACTCATAACTCTATGGTATTTGCGGTCTTTGTTACAGAAATATAACAGGAAAAATGAGCGAATAGTTTCGGAATAATCCAATCTGTGAAAATAGTCGATCTCTAACTACAAGAGAAGAACATGAGAAGAGTAGAACTTCACGACTACACAGCACAGTCATTGGCTGAAAGAATTCCGTTCTTTAAAAAAATTTTAACAAAGTAACTTTCTGAACCACACTAAAGATTATCTTTCCGACATTTTTAGTTAAAACAACGAAGTCTGCGCCGCATCACTTCCCAATGGTGGCAATCCTTATAACTTTCCCATAGTGGGAGCAATATTGGACAAGTGATCGACGTACGAAAAAGTATCTTTCAAGTACTTGTCAATTGACGCAAAGTCTAAACTGCCATATGGAACATCCGAGAAAAGACCAATATCGACAGATTCCCTATGGCCTAAATGCAAGCTTAAAGCGGTTCCCCCAACCAATCGAAAAGTTGAAAAAACATCCGCTTTCATTAGCGTTAATAGTGTTTCTCTTAATAGGACATTAACAGTATTATAATATAGCATAATTATTTGCGCTAATGTTTATGCAACAACATTGGAGCTGTTGTTGGTTCAGATAAAGCCTGCTGAACTTGCTCCTTGCCATAAAACCTTAGTATCTCATTTTTCTCTTCTTGATTTCCCCTTTCGAAAATACGATGAATTACGGCTTTAGCTTGTTTTCCCCAATTTATTTTATTGACATCAGTGTCCCAAAAAAGAACTTTTCGCAAAATAGTCAAATCTGGCTTGTTTATATTTCCAATGTTTGTTTTAGCATTTTTTATCTCATAAAAAGTTTGTAACAACGCAAAAGTCCCTTCTTCAAATCCTAGTGCCTGGTCAACTTTCAATGATAAAGGTACTGGAATGCCGCGTTGACCTTTTATGATTGCATTGAATATTTGTCTTTGTGTATCTATAGAGCGGGCAAATGGACTTGGCTTAATCGCACGCCTCTTAAGCTCTCTTTCTAAGATAAGCCCTGGATGAATTCCTTTAAAACGTTCCATACTTTTTTCCATAATACAAATGTAATCAAAATTGATTACATACTTACACATAAAAATTCTTTAATGATATGACTCAGAAGTTCATTTGTATAACGTCCTGTTAAATCAATTGACGAAGTAATTAAAGTGATTGAAATGCTATATCTTTAAATACCCACATTAACTTTTACGAGCTTAGCTATAGATTTAAAAGAAAACATTGGGACAAAGGTTTTGAGACCGAAGCATCAAAAGGATGGCTGCTACGGCGGCTCAGTCTTTTTTTCATTTTTATCAAACCAAGGTCTCAAAAGAATTGTCCATCTATTGTCGATCGTTACGTATCAGTTCAGATTGATTGATTTAATTGTATGGTCAGGTTTTTAGGCCTGGCCATTTTAAACGTATTTTCCGGTCCCAAATGGATCTGTCTATAATTTAGTTAAGGGGCTAATCGAAAGATTAGTCCTTTTTTTGAAAAATAATGAACTATTCTATCAGAATCATGTTCTTCACCAGGTTAAGTTAGTTTGTTTTAGTAGTTATAAAGGTCGGGGATTCATGTCACCGGCCTTTTTTATTTTTTGTAAACTATCATGGAGTTTAGTTGTACTTACTTTGGATATTTAACTAATAGATTGCAGGCTTGATAGTATCGCATTTATCAGGCCTGCATTTTTGAAAACTCTTTCTCAACTACTTACCTGTCTCTGTATGAGCTGCGTCCACAGGTTTAGATTCTGGAGATCCTTTTTGTCGGAGAAATATTGTTAATATAACAATTGAGGCCACCGAGAGAAATTCACTTTGCCAGTTCTGGAAAGTTTCAAACCAAAACTGAGGTTCAGCTAGAAAATCTAATAAACTTTTTTCGGGTTTGCCATGCAAGCTTTCCTGCAAGTTGGCATCCTTAAAACTACCATAAAGATGGCCTGCCCAACTTAAAAGAAATAGGATAACAAAAACAATCGACAGGGAATTTTGGTAAAGCATTAAACGCCATCCCCCTCTCTTAACTGGACCTGGTGCATCTTTTCGGCTTGGATCAGGAAGCCGATCAACTTCCTCAGGCTTTTCCGGATCTTTTGACTCAGCCGATCCCACTTGCCGCAAAGAGATCGTAAGCATGACATAAAGCGCCATTTGCAGAAATTCGCTTTGGAAATTTTCAAATGTTGACGAGAAAAAATGGCCGCTTTTCAGATATGCAGAAAATATAATTTCTGGAGAACCCAGATCTTTCAGATTTTCATTGTTTTCTTTCCATCCAAAAAATGCCTGCGCTCCCAGCGCAGTTACAAACAATACGATAAATACGATGGAAAGACTGTTCCTATAAAAATAAGTTTGTTTTTTATTCTTCATCACCTTCATTTAATGAATTATTCTTTCACCGTGAACATCACCAAACATCTAAAGGTTTAACGGAACAACTCATTCCTCTTGCTGAAGCGGAGCATGGCTATAAAATCTTCCATGAGAAAGAAGACGATTGCGTTAAAGTAGTTTTGAAACCCAAAGATAAATTTGCGAGGAAAAATCGCTAAAATAGCTTCGCAAGTATTCCTTCAAAAGTTACCAAAATATTTTCGCCATATTTTTGCTGTGCTTTCGCCCCTAAGAAATTTTTATTCAATTCTATTTTTTCGGAAACGATTATCTGCATTTTATAGGATATTGCAAAATATGCATACAACTTAAAATCAGACTCTTCCACTGGAGTTGCATAACCGGTAACACCTATACCAAAATCAGCATTGAACAAGTGTGAGGCCTGCAGTGCCATATCTTCGGCGATCTGAGACGACACACAATCACTTGCTCTGCCCTCATCCTCATCGATTCCTAATAAATTTACTTTCTCTTCAAGCGTGTAAGCTGTAATCCCACCTTTAAAATTAACTGCAGCATTTTCGATCTGGGACAGCATAAACTGAAGCTGTCCAGCTGTTACACTTTCGGCCGTTGCGACGGTCTTACGATCAAGTAGCTTGCCAATACGTTGAATTACTTCCTTATCGAGTTCCATCCTGTACTTATTAATTTAAACCTATTGCCTTCGCAGACCTTTTATCTACACGGAATCTTAAATCCGTTATTGACCGTAAGCATTTATTGTAGCAGTTTATTTTGAAAGGCGAACCGCACTAGATCAGCTGTATTTTTTGTTTTTGTTTTATCAATCAGCTGCTGCCGATGCCCCTCAACTGTTCGTTTGCTCAGAAATATCTGATCTGCTATTTCAGCGTTTGTAAAACCACGTGAAATCAGTTCCAAAACCGTTAATTCCCTTTCAGAAATATCGTAGCGATGGAAAATAGCCTCTTTATCGATACAAATAGGACTATTTAGCTGAAAATGATCTAGTAGTGATAGACCTATTTCCATTGAAATATATCTTTTCCCCTGCGATATGTTGAATATACCTGCAACAAGTTCGTCATAATTCGAATTTTTCGATAAAAAGCCAACTGCCCCAGCCCTAAATGCATCAGCCACGGTGTTATTATCCTCGATCATTGATAAAACAGCCACGTCAATTTCAGGATATTTGGCCTTCACTTTATGGATTAATGTAATGCCACTCATCTCTTCCATTTTGAGATCCGTAATTATAAGATCAGGTGTCTCGCTTTTATCTAAGAATTCTAGCGCCTGAACTCCATTTCCAGCCTCCCCAGTAATGGAGAGCTGCTTATGTGACTCCAATATTAGCCTAAAGCCGTTCCTTACCAATGTGTGATCGTCAACAAGTAATATTTTATACATCGTAGTAGAGAAAATCGTGTGTTATAGGTAATTTAGAGCAATTAGCTTGCCATTTTTACATTACTAGAAAATTTTCAATTTATATTTTAAAATTTGTAATAATTACTTATTAACCCCAGTATTATTACCTTCCATGAAATACATAACGCCATTCTGTCGTATAAACATCCCCCTATAATTTTTATAAAAAGTATCCCTCTCACTTGAAATTGGATTATGAACATCCAATACATTAAGATCCTTAACGCTAAAACTTAATATCCGCAGTTAAAGTACTTCATCAGACTATTATAATGATTTCAAGTAGTAAATGACTTACATTGCGTAGTTTATCAGTTAACGAAACCGGCTCCAAGGAGGTTCACTTTATATATTTATTAAAAGATGAAAAAAAACCAAATTATGCAGGATCGGTATCAAGGTATACTTATCGTTGCATTCGCAATTGTCGCACAACAGGGCCCCGAGGATCTTCCGAACGATGTGCCAGATAATCCTGAAGAGGAATTATCAGAAAATGAATCCGATGAAACTCCAGAAATGCCTGATCAGGATGATTTAGGCATCGACGAAGAACTGGGAAACGAAGAAGAAAATGAATTTCCTGAAATTGACGAACAGGAAGAAGACGAAAGAGAGATTGATGAACGAGAGACTGATGAACTGGAGGAAGCCAACGACGGAGAGTTAGCTAACGATGGAAGAACCATTTAAAATCAAACTCTCTTTTAATTTTACGAAATAACCAACGCGTAAAGGCTATATTTACCCGTTGGTTATTTTGTACTTCATTTAACTTTAGGATGAAGTAACTTTAGAATCATAAAGGATTGCTTCCGCTTTTACTTTTTCAAGAAAGCTGCTCCGAAAATATTCGATCTGTCGTACATGCTGTATCCCTACTTGAATGGATACAACATAGGCATCTGCTGTGATATCTTTCGTCAGAATTTTTATCGGAAGGCTTTGATCAATTTCTTGAAACTCGACAACACGCTCCAATAACCATTTTTTCCAATCCTCAATATTGCGGCTCGTTACAATGGTAAGCTGAAGATTCAAGCGAATATCAGATTCCTCAAATGTCCAGTTGACCAAGCGACCGGAAAGGAGATCTCCATTTGGGATGATTACCTGCGCCCCCTGATCGGTGAGCAAGGTACTGGAACGAATACCCACTTGCAGAACCTGACCTTTCTTGTCGGCAAGTTCCACATAGTCGCCAACTTTAAAAGGACGCTCGAACACCAAAATAACGCCGGAAACAAAATTATTTATAATATTTTGAAGACCTAAACCTATTCCGACACTGAGTGCTCCAACAATAACGGTAAGCTTATCAACTCCCAAACCTAGAATACGAATCCCTATCAAAAAGCCAACGATAAAGATAACGACACGCACAAGCGGTAGTAAAGCACTTCGGCGCTGATTTACCTTCGACTCAGGCTGATCAAGCAGATCTTTTAAATTCTTCTGTATCCAGTTCGCCGTCCAGACAACAGCAAAGGCTAAGAGCACATCACCATAGGTGTATGTGATACTTCCGACCGAATGGTTACTGTGCAGCAAACGATCAAAAAGTCGACGTATCTCACTCGTTATATGCAGCGTATTGGCCCAAATGATAATAACCAAAATCGTGGAAAAAAGTCCGATTACACGATGTAGGGCGGTAATCATCTTTTCTTTATCGAATCTACTGATAAAATGAGCCTCTTTAGCATTCTCATAGGAATTAAGCAAATCATGAGACATCATATCGCGAAAAGCATGCAAAGATAAAGCCTGCAGTAACCCCACACCAGCAGCAATACTGCATGTGCGTGCTAAATTTAAGTAGCCGAAGAAATCAAAAATAATAGCAGCCATACTGAACGCAATAAGTGCCCAACGGGCAAAAGGCCGCAGGTAATCAAAAGGGATTTTGCTATCGGTTTTTCGTCCGAGTATCCAGAGGAGACGAATGCCAAACCCATTAACCAATAAGGCAGCAATTCTTGATATCCAGTCTATATCCAAAATCAGGTTTACGGTCAGCAAGAGGATATAATAAAAGAAAACGAATTGCATCATTCTTACTTTAAAATCTGACAACTGCGAGGCCGTAAGCAGATATAAAAAGCCAAAAATCAATAAATAACTTAATTCGATTACGAGTACTGGAACCCGAAAAGATGTGAGTGGCAAAAGAACGAGAAAAAAAACGGCGAATTTTAAAATAGGGATCCACCAAGGCTTGTTTCGATGTAAAGGAAGCTGTTCTTCGGCTCCAATTTCGCGCTTTCGCATTTGATAGAGCCAATAAAAATATGCAAGGCTCAGTATCAGTAGAACAAAACGGCCGTCCCAAGCACTATCATAATAGCGTTGAGACAGACCGTCCTGCTCCAGATTCTTGTGTATTATGCTTTTCCAATAACTCCAAGATGCTGCTGTTTGCGCCGTCTGAACGACGTTTTGCTGTTGTTGTGCCTTGGTGTTTAGATCATCCATATCCAATAACAGCGACTCTATATCGCGTTGCATGGTCGCTACACTGTCCTGAACAGCACTCCAAGACGACGCAGTGGAGTCTTGTGGTACAGTCTGCCTCCGCAGCACATCTACTTTGCTACGTAATAACAGTATAGAAGGCTTAACCTGCCGGATATAGCCCTGAACGCCTTTTGCCCCGCCTCTATCCTCCTCTCCCCGCTGCCATGCCACCTCACGTTTTATACTGTCAAAAGCTGTGTAATAATGATTGACTTGGTGGCGCCACTGCTCAAGGAACGCTCTTGCGGTAGCAAGTGGATTATCTGGCAGCGAATCTCGGACAGCTACCGAATCGACTGCTGCGGGGAGTGAATCCATCTTTTGCGCAGAAACAACGGAATAAAAGAGGCTAAGCTGGAGTATCCAGCTTAGCCTCAGCATAGCGCAAACTATAGAATTTATACTTTTTACCATTCTCTTTTTTATTTTAACATCTTTATTCTTTAGTCGGGTTTAGCCGGCGACGGTTGCCTTTGTAAAGAATCTGTGCTATCTCGGCCTAAAGAGTCACTGGCGACTGCGCCTGACTGTCCATCATCGACATGAGTAGAGGAGTCGTAGCTCCCATTTGCTTGATTTCCTTTGTTGCTACTATTGCCACATCCCCAAAGCCCGAGGACTGCCAATATCAATACACTAATTTTTTTCATATCTTCTGCGTTTAACCTTCGAATTATATGAAAATTGAACAGTGCTAAAACCCTAATGGTTGTCCTGAAACAAATTTTGGGTAAAAACCACCGCTTGCAGTACTAGTACGCGCTATCGAAATAACAATGAGTATGAAACTAGTCTGCCGGCATTTTACGTTTTATAATCTGCTTAAGCTGTGCATGCAACGTGATGATATTGCCCACGAGCAAGCTTTCCTTCAATCCGGCGCGAAAACGCTTTTTCATAATACGCTTAACAAGCTGATGACTTACTTCGCCATTTTCCTGCACTTTGGCAAGCCAACGCAGCGATACAAAAGCCAGTGCAGAAGCCATGAGGAAGAGGAAATTCCATTCATGAAGATAGATCAGTTTTCCGCCGGTCTGCAGATCGGGGCTCTTCCAGGAGATACTGATCTGCAGCTCGCGGGTAGCGAAATAATCGACCAGTAAACCTCCTATAATCGGTCCCATAGCGGTAAAAAAAGATGCTACCATATTTTTTACCGTGATAAAAATAATCGCATCAGTTTTAGGCGCTAACTTGAGACCTATGTTGGTCATCGCGAGATTAATGCCTCCTGTGGAGATTCCAGTCATGACATGCAAGAGCACCAACAAAATTAAATTGGGAAGTGCACGTGAATAGATCCCGACAAATATCCATAACAAAATACAGCAAATGTAAATCGGCGCAGTGAGGTATATGATACTTTTATTGCTGTACCTGTCGGAAAGATTTCCCCAAAGACGTAATCCGGCTACACTTCCTAGCTGACTGACTACAGTCAGCAGAATGACCATTTTCATGGAAAGACCTAACGTTTTTAGCATAAAAACAGTAAAAAACGGAATAGCCAGATTAATAGCGAAGAGCCAAACGGCGTTAAAGATGAGCAAGTTTTTAAAATTTTTGTTTCGAAGCGGCTCAAGTAATAGATGGCCCAGGTTCCCGCCCGACATTTGCTGTATCGGCTCTTTTGCCTGAGCCAAAAAGAAGGCGCCAGCGGAACCGACAAATCCAGCCGTCAGAAAGTAAACGCTATACAGATTTTTCAATTCGCCCGGTGCATTCCTGGAGTAATAGTCAACCAATGCAGCCACGACAAGACTTGCGGTTATATCCGTCAGCTGCATGATCCGGGTACGTCTGGAAAAGTAAGTACCAAGACGAGCCTCTGGAACAAGGTCTTTAACCCATGAATTCCAGCCTGCTCCACCAATGGCGCTGAGGAAATAGTGAACAAACATTAAAATCAGCAGAATGTTAAATGAAAGACCAGCACTGCGCCCCATGATAATGCCAATAGCTATTAATGGTAATTTCGCGATAAATACGGATAAAACCGTGATAACTTTCCTGTTCGAGTAGCGCTGCATCAGCACTATGGCCAGCAGCTGCGACAGGTTACATAATGTCGGAAATGAGGCCAGCAAACCAATCTGAAAATTGCTAGCCCCAAGCAACAAGGCTGCGCCCACTAATATAGCGCCACTACTTAAACACACCACAATTTCCGAACATACTCCATCTATAACGACCATGCGTAAACTTTGGTCAATCTGCTGCGGTTCGAGATGATGTGTCGGTTTAAATTCCATAGCATTTTCTTTCTGGTGTAACAGTCATCGGCTTCGTTTGGTTCCATTTAATACATTTATAGGACTTAATACTGAGGAGAAAGTACTTTATACATCTAATTGGGTATTAATCCATTAAACCAAGTTACGCTTACAACCGTTCATCAGACAAAGGTTTAGAACAAATGACCTCCATCTAAGGCTGTTACCGACATGGACGAAAGAGGGAATGTTTAATAAAAAAAAATTATGGCACAAAAACCCCGTATCCTAACTTGGCATATCCATGGCTCCTATCTGTATTATTTATCGCAGGGAGACTATACGCTGTATATTCCTTATACAGCAGAAAGAGGCCCCAGGTATGTCGGTAGAGGCAACACATTTCCCTTTGGTGAAAATGTAATTGAAGTTCCTGCCAATGAAGTTCGTAATCTTGAGTTTGATCTGATATTGTTTCAATGTGATGAAAATTACCTAGAAGATCAATACGTGATCTTGTCAGAATTACAGCAGCTATTGCCTAAGATTTACATCGAACACGATCCGCCGTGGCATCATCCCTGTGATGAAATCCATCCGGTAACGAATCCGGCAGTTACGTTGGTCCATGTGACGCATTTTAACCATCTCATGTGGAAAACCAGCGTTCCAGATGTTCGTGTGATCAGCCATGGCGTGGATACACACGGCGTTACCTACAATGGAAAACTAGACAAAGGGATCGTCGTTATAAATAATCTCCCTTCTCGCGGACGCATGCTGGGTAGCGATATCTTTGAACGTGTACAGCAGCAGGTTCCTTTAGATCTCATCGGTATGGATAACGCGCCGTACGGCAATCGCGAAGTGCTGCATCCGCAGTTGCCTGAATTTATTAAAAATTATCGTTTCTTTTTTAATCCAATACGTTATACGAGTCTTGGACTGGCCATCTGCGAGGCAATGATGGTGGGCCTCCCAATAATTGGATTAGCAACAACGGAATTATCGACTGTCATTGAAAACGGAAAAACCGGTTATATCGGACTGGATATCGATGAGCTAATCGCTAAGATGAACATGTTGCTACACGATCCGATTCATGCACAGCAATTAAGTGTGCATGCACAGCGTAAAGCCCAGGAGCTTTTTGATATCGCCCGTTTTGCGCAACAATGGGAACATTTAATCAACACAAAAATTAACTAATACCTTATATAATGAGAAAACAAATAGCTTTTATTAGTGATCATGCCTCACCACTCGCCACATTGGGTGGAAAGGACAGTGGCGGCCAAAATGTTTATGTGGCCGAAGTAGCCACCCAGCTAGCTCTAATGGGTCATCAGGTCGATATTTATACGAGAGCAGAAAACCCTAAGCAGAAACAGATCGTCTATTGGAAACCGAATATTCGTGTTATCCATATCGTAGCGGGTCCAATGCAGGAACTGCCCAAGGAAGAACTCTATGATCATATGGAAGAGTTTACCGCGAATATGATTGCTTTTATTAAGAACAATCAGCTGGTTTACCAGTTGGTCCATGCCCATTTCTGGCTCTCGGGGATGGTGGCTATGGAGCTAAAAAAACAGTTAAAAATACCGTTTGTCATTACTTTTCATGCCTTAGGCGCGGTGCGTAGAATGCACCAGGGCTGCTCCGATAAGTTTCCGAAAATACGTGAAAAAATTGAAAAAGATATTATTTGGGCGGCAGAACGTATTATAGCCGAATGTCCAAACGACTTAAAAGATCTCATTCAGCATTATCAGGCGCCGCAGGATAAGATAGAGATTATCCCCTGCGGTTACAATCCTACAGATTTTCATCCAGTTGACCGTACCGAAGCAAAGGAAAAATTGGGTCTTGACCCTAGCTTCACCTATATTTTACAGCTTGGCCGAATGGTGAGACGCAAAGGCATCGACAACGTGATTGAGGCTTTCTCACATGCGCAACATGCATTACCAGAACTTAGGCTTTTAGTGGTGGGCGGCAACTTTGATTCAGTCGATGACCGTACTGAATATGAACATTTGGATCATCTTTGTACCGCACTCAATATCAAAGATAAAGTCATTTTTACAGGGCAAAAAGATCGCGATAAACTGAAATACTTCTATGCTGCAAGTGAGCTCTTTATTACGACGCCCTGGTATGAGCCATTCGGGATTACACCCTTAGAATCGATGGCCTGTGGTACACCAGTAATTGGTGCCGACGTCGGCGGAATATCATTCACAGTCCGCCACGAAGAAACCGGTTTACTTGTCCCCCCGCAACAACCACAACAATTATCTTCTGCCATCGTCGAATTGATAAGCAACGACCGTAAGCGCATGAGATTTTCCGTCAACGCACTCCGCCATGTCAAATCTTTCACCTGGAAAACCGTTAGTGAAAGTATGGCCAGGCTCTATGAACAATGCGTACCAAAGACAACCGAAAAAGAAGCAATTTATCAGATAAAACAGAGTTTCATAGGCTCCTCACGAACCTTTGAAAAAGCAGCAGAAGTTATGGCTGGCGGGATTGCTCGACTATCCGCTAAAATGGTTTCGGTACTCCGGGGAAACCGGAAAATCATGATCTGTGGTAATGGGGGCAGCGCAGCGGAGAGCCAGCACTTTGCAGCTGAACTGGTGGGGCGATTCGAAATACCACAACGGCCCGGTTATCCGGTTATATCGCTCAATACTGACGTTTCGGTCATGACCGCCTGGGCCAACGACTTTGGTTACGACACGGTGTTTTCGAGACAAGTACAGGCGCTTGGACAACCTGGCGATATGCTGATATGTCTCAGTACCAGTGGAAATTCGGCAAATATTATCAACGCATTAAAAGAAGCAAATAAAATAGGCATTGTCTGTGTAAACTTATTGGGAAAGGACGGCGGCGAATCAACGCAGTACGGCGAGCACAACCTCATTGTGCCATCGGATAATACAGCCCGCATTCAGGAAGTTCAACTCCATATAATCCATCAGCTCTGTGCGCTTGTAGAACAACAAATGGTTAGACAAACAGAAGGGAACGAGCGTATCCTAATACAAAAAAAACTGATCGCATAGCCAATGGAAAAAGCACTGTTTTTAGATAAGGATGGAACGCTCATTAAAGATGTGCCTTACAATGTAGACCCCAAGCGGATTGTATGCTACCCCGATATATTTAAACCGTTGCGGGTGCTGCAAAAAAAAGGATATAAACTCATTGTCGTTAGCAACCAGTCGGGTATAGCGCGGCGCTATTTTACGGCAGAAGAGTTGGAAATCGCTTTTTCTGAGCTTCGAAAACAGCTCATGGCTGAGGGTATTCACCTGGATGGCATTTATTACTGTCCACATGGCGACAGAGCGAGCGATTTGCAATGCATTTGTCGCAAGCCATTACCGGGAATGTTATATCAGGCAGCCGCGGAGCTTCATATCGATTTAAAAAAATCGTGGATGATAGGCGATATTTTGAATGATGTCGCTGCCGGAAGAGCTGCGGGCTGCAAAACTATTTTGGTGGATCGAAGTAGGCAGGAACGCAAAAAAGACCGGTTGGAAGACCCGAAATTTAGGCCCGATTTCATCAGCGATGATTTTTATGGATTGACTCAGGTAATCACATTAGAAAAAGAATATTATGAATAAAATAACATTAAATAAGTTGGTCGAAAAAGGATTCAACAATCCCAGGGTTCTTGTTTTAGGGGACTGTATGCTGGATATTTACCTGGACGGCGAGTGTAACCGGCTTGCGCCCGATGTTGCTGTTCCGGTTTTGGATGTCAATGCTGTACAGTGCTGCCTCGGCGGGGCCGGAAATGTGATCACCAATCTCTGCAACATGGGCGCCAAAGTTTCTGTAGTTACTATGCTTGGCGACGATCACAGTGCCCAAACCATAGCCCGTGACTTGCGGTTACGAGGAATAGATACCAGCAACATCCTTTTCAATGCTGACTGTCAGACACTAACCAAGACCCGCCTGCGCAGAGAAAATCAATGTCTCTTACGCTATGACATTGGCCGTGTCTATCATTTTACTCCTGCTCTATTACAAAAATATCTAGCAGATGTAAAAAAAATGCTGCGGCATATCGATATTATTTTTCTGGCGGACTATGACAAAGGCAACGTTCCCGACGAACTGATTCAGTTACTTTATGAGGAGCAGCAGAAAGATCCTAAGATAATCGCTGTAGACAGCAAGGATTATTACCGATATAACTGTCTGCGCCCCGATTTGGTTAAGCCAAATTATGAGGAGGCGTGTAAAATTTTAGGACATAAACCGCAAAACGAACGCGTAATACAGGCGTTAGAATGGTCCGAAAGTCTGTGTGTTATCTCGAAGGCAAATTGGGTAGCGCTCACCCTGGACAAAGATGGCGTGATCTTATTTAAAAAAGAGGAAGAGCCCAAACATTATCCCGTACCTGCCCTAAACGAAGGAAACTTTTCCGGTGCCGGTGATACTTTTCTGACTGTGCTCTGTCTGGCTTATTATAACAAACTGGAAGAAGATATAGCCATACAATTGGGTATCAAAGCCGCTCAAATCGGTATTCATAAAAGTAGCACAGCAAGCTGTAGTTGCGAAGAGCTTGCCCAGGAGCTACACCATAAAGATGATAAAGTGATCATGGATCTCAGAAGCCTTGAATCAGTATGCGATAAACTACGCACCGACCATAAAATTGTGTTTACAAATGGATGTTTTGATATCTTTCATGCAGGTCATGCACATTACCTCAGTGAGGCCAAGTCGCAAGGAGATATTCTGATTGTCGGTATTAATACAGACGAAAGCATTGCTCGGTTAAAGGGAGCCTCCAGACCCATAAATACCCTAAACGAACGTATCGAAGTGCTGCGCGCTTTATCGGCTGTCGACTACATTGTCCCTTTTGGTGATGAGCTCTCCGACGACCCGATTCCGGTACTCGAAAAAGTGAAACCCCATGTATTTGTTAAAGGCGAGGCTTATGAAAGCGAAGAAATGCCCGAAATGGGGCTGCTTCAAATACTAGGAACCCAACTTGTCTTTATTCCGCATGTACACCAACAATCGACAACTAATATCATACAACGTGTGCAGGAAAATAGCAGCCAACTCTTAAAGAAAATCAGCTAATATGGACAAATGGAAAGATTGTAAAAATATGCTGATCATCCGATTAGATAATATGGGAGATCTCATTATGAACAATGCCGCATTACAGCAGATAAAAACGAATATGCCCCACTGTAAGGTTACACTTTTAGCATCGGAAATGGCTATTCCTATTATTCCTTTTTTAGGTACAGTAGATGCATATATACGATATGATGCGCCATGGATGAAGTTAAGCAACCAGGATTCTACGGCCCGCACCGAAGCGTTGATTGCAGATATTAAGGAAAAACAATTTGACTCCTGTATCATATTTAATGTTTATAGCCAGAATCCAATGGCAGCGATTCTATTAGCCTATCTTGCCGGCATTCCGAAGCGCGCGGCGTATATGCGTGAAAATCCCTATTCGTTGCTCACGCATTGGGTTCCCGATAAAGAGCCGTTGTTTCAGGTACAACATCAAATTACAAGGGATCTTGAATTGGTCAAATACCTGGGTATCTCCCATCTAAGTATTTGCCTACCGACTTTAAAAATGCCTTCCAGCACATTATCAATCTCCCTACCAGAGCCTGATGTCAAACGTGTTATCCTCAATTATGATGTCTCTGAAGAGAAGCGTCGCATTCCCATTGAAGTCGCGCGGGAACTCCTCGAAAAATTGCTCGGACTGAATTTCCAGGTGGTCTTGGTGGGTAAGGAAAATAACGGGTACCTAAGGTCCTGTTCGTCTGCCGCCAGCTCGCCAAATCTGGTCAATCTCATTGGGAAGACAAGTATTCGTGACCTTTTGTTACTGGTGCAGCAGGCAGATGCTGTAATTACGGTAAATACCGGTGTGGCTCACATTTCCTGCGCATTACAAAGGCCCACAATGGTCCTATATGCGCAGACTAATCCGCAACATATTCCCTGGTCGCGTGACTCCGATTTTATCTTATATCCAGTCAGCCCTTCGGCCAGGTCAAAAAACACCATCAATATCTTCGTGGATAAGCAGAACAGGGCCTCTAAAATTGTTCCTTTAACAACCGCTGTCATTCTTAAAAAATTTCAGGCCTTACTTGGCCGCAGCGGCACTAAAAAGGAGCTTATGGAAGAAGACGGTTGACTTCACGTTCAATCTGTGCCATGGCGACGGGTACAGTTAGGTCAAATGTGGTGTGCAGCTTTTTATTGAGCGGCCCCCAGCGTTCTGGCTCGCCGTCCATACTAATGACAACGCTCCTTGTCTGCAATGCCGCAGCGACATGCGAAATGCCGGTACAGTTGCTAAGTAACAAAGAGGCCTCTGTCAACAGACAGCCCAACATACCTAAATCCAGCTTGGAACAAAGATTGACTGTGGGAAATTCCAGTAAACGCTGTAGTTTATCCACCAGTATTCGCTCTGCGTATACGCCCGTCAGTATTACCTGATATCCCTTATTGTACATATAACTGGCTAAATAGGCGAAATTTTCGAGCTGCCAACACCGTCTCGCGTCCCTGCTTCCTACATGCACAATAACAAATGGTGGTACCATTTCAGATTTTATGTGCTCATACGCTGCCCAGTCTGCTGGAAACAGGGGATAGTACATCGCGCTCGATACAACTTGGAGACCTAAAAAACGGACGAGTGCCAAATGTCGCTCCACCTCGTGCAGGTTATTCGGATAGGTCAGCCAATCCGAATCACCTGCAGCGGCTAACGGTGTAAATCCGACCATTCGCCTTGCACGGAATTGTGTTAAAAAATCGTTTACTATAGTCCCATCTCCTTGCATTTGGACGAGCAGATCGAAATTTTCCGCTTGCATGCGAAGGATGAACCGGGCCAATTCCTTGGGGTCGTGCGGAATCTCCGGAAGCGCCGGATGCCCAGGGAAATCGACATATTCATCTATGCAATCGTAACGCTCCATTAGCGCACGCATATGTGGCAGGCCAATAAAGTAAAGTTTCGCGTTTGGATAATTAAATTTAAGGGCAGCTATCGCCGGTATGGAGCATAGGAGATCCCCCAACTGAAGCGCACGAAAGATAGCGATTTTGAACATTTTATATGATCAAGAATAGTTTATGGTTTGTATTAAAAATGTAGATCGAGTTTGGATAGACCTTTGGTCGCAGGCCCATTTAACATGTTGCCGTTGACATCAAATCTAGATCCGTGGCAAGGACAGTCCCATGTATGCTCTGAAGAATTCCAGGACACCGTGCAACCCATATGTGGACACACTGAATTTAAACAAGATAATGTACCCTCATTATCCCTCGAGACCGCCAATGTCTGTCCTCCAAAACGGACAACTTTCCCGCCATCTTTGGAAATGCCATCCAGCTCTTTTACTGTATCTGGCGAAAGCTTGTCCATAACAAAATGCTTGACCGCATTCAACCCTTCAGACACCACACTTTTAGCACTTGCGATCGGTTTCACCCGCGCAGGTGACAACAATTTGGATAAGGTAGTTTCCTTATTTTCAATCAAATCGGGAATTATCAAAGATGCCATTGAGCCGAAAGTCATTCCATTGCCGCCGTAACCCGTAGCGATGTAAACATTGCGCTCATCTGGCATTCTTCCGATATAAGGTAAACCGTCTGCCGAGATATAGTACTGTGACGACCACTGAGCAATCAACTCATCATAATCAAAATGTTCATTAGCCCATTGTTTCAGGTCATCAAAATTTTTCTCTGTGTCCTTTTCATCTCCAGTTTTGTGGTCGAACCCACCAACGATTAAATATTGTCCGTCTTCAGCATGGTGGTATCTAAAGTAATGATAAGGATCATACAAATCTGCAGCCTGTCCGAATGCAGGTGAGCTTTTAGGAAGTTTCAAAACCACAACGTAACTTCGGTATGGAGCTAATAATAAATTAAATCTATTCCTTCCGGGGGGCGTATGTGTTGCCCAAACGATATTTTTTGCTGTAAAGATTCTTTTATCACTTGTCTTTATGGTAATGCTATTATCGTCATTGTCATACTCCTCAATAATCTGATTCGTAAGGATGGCACCCCCTTCATCGATATAGGTAGACAATAATCCTTCAATGTATTTAATTGGATGAAATTGAGCTTGCCCCTCAATGCAAATCGCTTTTTTAAAAGGTACGCTAAAGGGGATCGAATTCACTTGAGATGTTTTCAATCCGAGTTGTTGATGAGCTTCATAAATTTGATCCAGTTGCTCATTTTGTCCCTCCTCTGCGCTGAAAAGGAAAAAATCGCATACAGAGAAATCGCAGCTGATCCTATTTCTTATAATATTATTTTTAATGTAATCTACCGTATCACATGTACTGAGTAGCAGCTGTTGAGCTGCTGCTTTTCCGAAATTAGCGATAATCTCATTATACGAAGCATCATAAAAATTATTGATATGTGCAGTAGTTCCGCCCGTAGTTCCAAATCCGGGATTTTCCTTGTCTAAAAGCAAACACTTTATACCCCTATGTTGTAATTCCTTCGCTAAAGTTACTCCCGTAATTCCTGCTCCAACAATGATGGTGTCAAATGTTAGATCAATGCTGTCGGATGAAAAATTGGGGGATTCATCGCTTTGCCAAAAACTTCTATTGATTCCGTCTCGTGTCATAATATTTCGAATAATCTGAAGGCTGTCTGTCTCATAACAATCCCTCGTGGTTTATAATTATTAAGATGATTATTGGGGATGAACCATTCTCTAAGAGAATCGTTTTATCGGTAAATACGCAAAAAGGCGAACAAATACGCCTTAAAAAGCTGGTTCAAACGAACTTAGAAGAGCTAATGTTCCACTAATGCAGTTTAGCATACATAGTCACTAATTATAAAAATGATGATAAAGGATCCAACAAATTATGAAAATGCTGTCCTACCAGAATGGATAAAGAACAAAAATATACTAATTACCGGTGGCACAACAGGAATTGGTCGTGCCACCGCATTATTGCTCGCATCGATGGGAAATCACGTTCTGATATGTGGTCATCACCAAAGGCAGCTGGAAGACACACTGGAAGACTTCAATAAAATAACATGCGCGGGCTCATTAAATGGTATCGTTGTAGACTTGGCTACAGAAGATGGAATCAGGTCTCTCTTTCAGGAGTTTGACCGTGTGTATGATCGGTTGGACCTGTTGATAAACAATGCCGCCGTTGCTTATCAATCGGTTAAAGAAGGGACATATTTGGACCAGGCTTATTTATTACGTATCAATATTCTTGCCTATCTGAGCTGTTCACAAGCGGCCATATCTAGGATGGAACCCCACGGATCAGGACATATTGTTAATGTAGGCTCTATGAGTGCAGATGTCAGAGAGGCACAAAGTTCTGTTTATGTCTGTTCAAAAGGCGGTATCAAAGCATTTACAGAATCTTTACGCAAGGAGTTTAATCCGAAGGGCATTCAGGTTTCCCTTATTGAACCGGGAGCTGTCGGAACCGATATGCAACCCTATTCGCCCGAAGAACAGCGCGAAAAAATCGAAGCGATGGAAATGTTGTATGCCGAGGATATTGCTCGGTCTATCGCCTTCATCGTATCGCAGCCCCTCCGCTCGTCGGTAGTGAGTATGCAAGTTAAACCACTATTACAAATTATCTGACATTAGTGAGACTTTTAGAAAACGATATCCTCCTGACTGATGTCCATCTTCAAAAAAGAGTTATGGCAAAATCGAATCAAAATCAGCAACAAATGCCAAATGAGCATTTACACGAGTTATTTGTAGACGAGTTAAAAGATATTCTAGGCGCAGAGAAACAGCTCTTAAAAGGTTTAAAGAAAATGAGCAAGGCGGCAGAAGACGAACAATTGAAACAAGCATTTGAGGAGCACCACAGCCAAACTGAAGGACAGATTGAGCGGCTGAAAGAGGTATTTGGAGCTTTGGGTATTGCTGCACGCGGTAAAAAATGTAAAGCCATGGAAGGCCTTTTGGAGGAAGCTGACGAAATCATCGAAAATTTTGAAGATGATCCAGCACTAGACGCGGCACTTATTTCTGCGGCACAAAAGGTTGAGCATTATGAAATCGCGAGCTACGGCTGTCTGGTCACATTTGCAAAACTGATGAACCACACTGAAGCAGAGCAATTGCTCCAGCAAACCCTCGATGAGGAAAAGCAAACCGATATCTTACTCACAGAAATAGCCGTCTCGTCGGTAAACGAGACAGCTTCATAAATGTAATAAATGCCCGGATTGCCGGGCATTTATGATTTCAACCCTCTCCGAAACCCCTATATTACTTTCCTCAGCATAATTGAATAACAGGAGAAATACATTTTTCAACGTAGTTGTAACATAAACGTCGATTGTTAAAACCATTGCGACGTTACTCGCCTTCCTGTAGTAAGACAAGCAGTTATAAAAATAAGAAATTTGCAGGATGATAAATCCTGTCACTCCTTGGGCAGCAACTGTCCAAGCCGATATTTCGAATTCTGTGCCTATTTTTGAAATAGACCTAAAAGCATACAAACTCAAAATCCATAATGTTGGCGGTTCGATTTGGCTCATTGTCTTTTGGCCAGCAGGCCCAAGCATAGCCTTTAGGCTGGCCTTTGGAATGAATAGCCTGTTCGAAAAAGTGACGATCTCCGAAGCTTCTGATGAGATTTTGATCACTGATTCAACCAGATTGGCCTATTATCGAATCATACTGTTTTTTCCAGAAAGTCCGCTAGCCACCTTTCGTTATACCACTACAATACGGACAAAATTACCGCTGCTAATCCCCTTCTGGCCACGCGATATTGTTCCCTTGACTAAAGATGGAAATACCGAAAATACAGCAGGAACAATACATGCTAAACAGGTCGGCTCGCGATCGGGACAGCTCTATTTCAGTATGATGAAGCCAAAAGCGGGTTCTGTATTTTATTTTCAGAACCTGACTGCCATGTCCCCTTACTGCCAGGAAACTGAGGTGTCGCTCCGCGAAACAGTCGGCGGCGAATGGCCAGAGCTCGGGTTCCAATTTCCCGTCAACGCCGACAAGCCATTGCCGGCCAACAAGGAATATATTATTTCCGATGCGTTTGTTCAGTTTGATGAAAATATCCCAGAAAGTGATACCGAGATTGTTGAAAGTTACCTTGATTTACTCGCATCAATATACCTTATCCTTCCTAAGCCCGAACCCAGCCAGCATAATTGGCTACCTACAGCTGAGAAAATTCTGGATAATATTTCCAGCAATAAAGGCTGCTGGACTCAAACGGACGGCATCTCTTATCTGAATGCCTATGTGGGTGACTACAAAACACCTGCTGAGATCATGGTGCAGCTTGCCGTCCTACTCCCACTGAATGAGTATCTTACCTGGACCGGACAGAGCCACCCGATGCTGCAAGAACTCTCTGATGGACTCAGGTATTTTTATGATAAATCTATAAAGAGTTTGGTCAGGTGGCACCCTTCGTTAAAAGATGATCTGGATCATTCCGAGGAGCAAAAGAGCGAGATGGTAATGGATTCCTGGTATCTACACCACCCCTTGTTAAACCTTGCACGACTGGCACTGCGGGGAGATAAGATGGCTAAAAAACTGTTTATGGATTCGATAGATTATGCGATAAAGGTTGCAAGAAATTTTAATTATAAATGGCCCGTTTTTTACAAAATGACCACCTTGGAGGTATTAAAAGCTGAAACAGCTCCAGGCAACGGGGGTGAAAAGGATGCTCCGGGCTCGTATGCTCACGTTATGCTCCTAGCCTGGCAGCTGACAAAAGAAAAGCGGTTTCTGCTGGAAGCGAGCAGGGCGATTAAAAAATTAGACGGTCTGGCCTTTGATATATTCTATCAGGCGAACAACACGGCGTTTGCTGCAGGTGCCTTTGTGGAGATGTATAAGATGACCAATGATAAGCACTACCTGGAGCTCAGTTATTGCTGCCTAGCCGGTATATTCAACAACTGCCAATTGTGGGACTGTAATTATGGATACGGCAAAAATTTCCCCTATTTCTTTTCTGTTTTTCCCCTGAAAGATGCTCCCTATGCAGCGGCATACGAAGAGCTGGAAGTATTTGCTGCCCTACATCATTATCTTGAAGCGGCAGCAGATATTGAAATTCTTCCATCGCTAAGAATATTAATCCCCGAATTTATCAAGTATGCGACGGGCAGACTCGCCTACTATTATCCTCCGCTTCTACCGCAAGAAATGATTGCCGAAGAAACAAAAACGGGTGAGGTACAAAAGGACTTATGGATTCCACTTGAAGACATACATGACGGCTGGGAGAAAAGCGGTGAAGTCGGTCAGGAAGTATACGGGGCCGGCCTGCCATTTGGTATCATAACGCGACAATATTTCAAAATAGACAATCTGGGCGGCACTGTATTTATAAATTATCCGATTTCAAACGTCCGCATCGGCAAAAATTCCGTTACTTTCCGACTGGAGGGCAGTGCACTACTCAGGGCTCACATGAGACTTCTGGGTTTTTCAAAGGATAACTTAAAGAAAATACATATAGAACAAAAAGTAAAATCATCGTATCAATCTGTGCTTGCACTGGGTAATGGTTTTTACGAATTAGTTGGGGCTGGAAGGGTCAGAATCAGCAGCTAAGGATTAGAATCCAACGGTAATAAATCTTTCTCCAGCATACATTTCTGATTCCGATAAAAAGTTCATCAAAATTGCCATCTTTAAAAATATATCCTGAGGCCCCGCGGCGCGGGCCCGATCTACAAAATCAGCCCGCTGATGAATCGTCAACATAATTTTTTAATTGCGGGTGAACGACATGAACTTTTTAGCCTGTCTTTTTCTTAACATCGGGCCACTTATGGCGAGGCAGTACGAAGTCGGCATAGTCCTACACCACAGGTTTGCGAAACGAACTTTTTGGGATCCTAACGAACAGGACTCAGGAACGTTGGCCAGTATATCCAATATCACGAATATTAGGACGAGCTGTTCATCCCTTTTCACAAATATTATTTTAGCGAAACAGCATGGGTTTGGATATTGTTATCTTTTAAAGATTTATAAAATGTGGAAAGTTTGACATTCGAAGCTTATCAATAGCACGAATTACAAACAATAAAAAATACTATTATGTCATTATTTTCAAACGATTTGAGCAAAGAGTCCGTATTTGACGGCATTGGTTACGAGCCTTCTTTTTTTTCAAGAAAAACGATGGTTACGACCAAGACAAATTACAGTAAAAAAAAGTACAGTGATATCAACAAGGACACCCGGAAAAAAATTCTTGTGCTCTGCACAGAAGAACGGTATATGACAATGAAAAATGGAAAGAAGTTTTCAACGGGCAATCATCCGGTCGAAACACTGGTTCCCATTCTTCATTTCGAACAGGCCGGATTTGAGGTTGACTTCTACACACCAACAGGCGCTCCTGTAAAATTTGAGATGTGGGCTATGCCATATGAAGATGAAAACATCGGTAAAATCCTCGACAAGTATAATACGCAATTTTCAAACCCGCACAACCTGAGAGATTTTATAGCTGACAAGAATAAAGGATATGTTGATTACGTTGCCGTTTTTATCCCAGGAGGACATGGGGCAATGCTAGGACTACCTGAAAATAATGATGTCAAAGAACTTATCAAATGGGTAGTAGCGGAAGATAAATATCTATTGGCAATCTGCCATGGCCCCGCAGCGCTCTTAAGCGTAGCAAATTGCGGAGACGCTGAGTTTCCTTTTAAGGGATATAAGATTAATTCGTTTCCTGATGAAATGGATAAGGCTTTGCCAGAAAGTGGATACCAGCCCGGCGAGATGCCCTGGTTTTATGGCGAAAAACTCAAACAGCTT
>NZ_DDGR01000032.1:0-19504 GCF_002337775.1 Sphingobacterium sp. UBA1897 | reverse complement strand
GGCGAAAAACTCAAACAGCTTAGGATCGAAATTTTGAATAAAAAAATTGCCGGCGATTGTCACGTTGACAGAAAATTAATTACCGCAGATAGTCCGTTAGCGGCTGATAAATTCGGGAAACTCTGCGCAGATGAACTTCTCGCCGATGAAAAATCAAAAATGGAAAATGGATAGCCGATTTTTTTTCAAATAAAAGGTCTATATTCTGTTTTGAAAGCACATGTGTCAAATATGCAAAATACTCCCTTGAGCTTTTGCTTCTTGATAATCACTTTATTTCCATATGCTACAGATGGCTTGGCAAGCTCCAAACCTATTCCGGCTGTACCGCCAGAAATAATAACTGAGTTGTTTTTTGTGTTCATATTCTTATTTTTTGAGATTAATTTTACTAATGATCAGCTGCTGCGACCACAATTTTTTTATTACTTTTCCGCATGGAGAAAAATAACAGCAGAGGTAGAGATAGTGCAAATGCCGCCCCGATGAAAAGATAAGCGTCGATATAACTTAACATGAAAACCTGTTTTTGCACAATCATATCCATTAGGCCGATGGCCCGATGCTGCGCATCATCATGCCCAAAACCTTTAGTTTGAAAGAGAGCTGTATACTTATTCAGTCTTTCTACCACTGAATTATTTGTGTAGGTGATGTTTGAAACTAAATCCGACCTGTGCTGGGCCATTCTTCTGACAATAAACGTATTGATGATAGAAATACCAAAAGACCCGCCGAGCTGTCTCATCATATTATTTATGGCTGTTCCCTGCGGTATATCTTCGGATCTTAATGACGAAATTGCAAGTGTAGAAAGGGGAACCGTCAGCAAAGCCATTCCCAGTGCCCTGAAAATCAAATTAACTGATATTGTCGTGAACGGGACTTCTAAAGTTACTCTGGACATCGACCAATTGAAATAGATGAAACAACAGAAGCCGATGAATACAACTAATGCAGGTGGTACACCTTTCTGTAGCGCACGCCCTGTAATTATCAGCGCAAACACGGCTATAATAGATCCAGGAAGGAGCATTAAACCAGCCATTGATGGGGTAAACTGTAAAAGCCGCTGAGCAAATACAGGGGTCAGATAAATAGAAGTAAACATCCCCATACCAGTAATAAAAGTGAGCAACGCAGAAATACTTAATGAAGGAGATCTTAAAATAGATAATTTCACCACAGGCTGTGCTGTGGTAAGTTCCCTGTAAACAAAAAGAAGAAGTGAAAGAAATGCAATAACTGCAAGTATGGTGATATACCGGGTTTCAAACCAATCTTCTGTTTCCCCACGTTCAAGAATGGTCTGTAAAGAACCAATTCCTGCGATCAATAATAAGATTCCTGCCCAGTCTATTTCTTTGACCTTTTTTCTGGTTGGCGACTCCGGAAGAATCCGATAACAGATAATAGCCGTAATGATGCCGATAGGAATATTAATATAAAAAATCCATTCCCAGGAAAAGTTATCAATTATGTGTCCACCAAGTGTTGGCCCGATCGTCGGTCCGATAAAAACACCGATACCAAACAGGGCACTCGCAATATTTTGTTTTTCTTTTGGAAAGCATTCGTAGACCACCGTCGCAGAGACAGAGAGTAATGCCCCTCCGCCGATACCCTGAAAAAAGCGAAAAGCCACCAGCTCCCATATACCTGAAGCGTTGCCACACATAAAAGAACATAATGTAAACAGTACAAGGGAGCCGATATAGTAGTTTCTTCGCCCCAGGTTATTCACAAGAAAACCCGTCATCGGAATAATGATAACGTTTGCGATGCCGTAAGAAGTCACCACCCAAGAAGTATCTTCCAATGTTGCCCCCAAGCTTCCGCTCATATGATTGATTGCCACATTGACAATAGACGTATCAATCAATTCCATGATAGCCGCTGATATAACGGTGATGATCAAAAGTATTCGATTCATTTTTTTATTTATAATTATTTAAACAATTATATACCATTCGGTATATAATTGTTTAAATAAAATCATTAAGATAGTTAAGGTTGTTTTTGTATTGTTGCCCCGGCTGTTGTTTCCGAATCCAAGTTAGCCCATCGACTTGTAGATGGGCAGATATATTAGTAAACATATTCCAACTTTAAAGGCCTCCATGTGCCTCGATCGTTAATTTTAAGAGATTGTTCATAAATTATTATCGTATTATTTTGTGGCCATACAAAGTTGAAGCATCATTTATACATTTATTGATTCGGTTGTACACAATCGAGATGTTACCCTGAAATACTGCAACTGCCGATTCATTCCGCTCGGAAAAATTACCGTATATCGGTCCTTTAGTCAGTTTAGTCACTTCCTGAATATCAGTTAACGCCGTATTTTCATATCCTTTAATATGGAATACCTGTGCTGATCTCTGAATGATAATTTCTCTTGTTTTTTCTGCTTTTGGCATCTTGATAATTACTATTGACAAAAACTTTAATCGTGTACAAATATATAAAAATATAATACCGTTCGGTATATTATTTCATAATTTTATTGATTTGTTACAGACGTTTATCTTCTGTAATGTGCATTTTAAGCCGCTTTAAACGATGTAAAAAACTTTTAGATTCAAGTAAGGGAAAAAACTCTCGGTTTGTTTACCAATTATAGAAGTTAATTAAAGACTCCACATTTGAGGCATTATCCAAATAATCTTTTTTAAAAAAAAAGACCGGTCGTTCTATTTTTTTAATTAACTTTGTTCTGGGCAAGAATTATCACTGATGAAAACTCAAAAATCCGAAAATACCAAACAGCTGATCATAGAGAAAACTTCGACCGTTTTTAATGTGAAAGGCTATGCGGGTACATCCATAAAAGATGTAATGAGCGCCACTGGTCTTTCGAAAGGTTGCGTTTATGGTAATTTTGAGAATAAGGATGAGATTGCATTAAGCGTATTTGACTATAATTTTGCTAAGGTAACGCAGCATATGAAAGAACGTATTTTAGCAACTAAAGATTCACTTGAAAGGTTGTTGGTTTATCCTCATACCTATAAAAACTATTTCAGGTATCCGTATTTACAGGCAGGATGCCCTATTTTAAATACTGCCACGGAGGCTGATGATACACATCCGGCACTGCAGAAACGCGTACAAAAAGCCCTGGCATTTTGGAAAACATCTATCGAAAATCAAATCAAACGCGGCATAGAGAGAAATGAAATAAAAGCAGATACCGACCCTACCGAAATTGCTGTAGTGATGATCTCGATGATCGAAGGTGCTTTTATGCAGGCAAAGGTCAACAAGCATATGACAGAGCTTAATATAGCAATGTCCTATTTAGAGAGAATGATCAGGAATCTGAAAGCATAATTTTTTTTTGCTTATGAAAAGACCGATCGGTTTATTTCAATAAATATTATACTAAAAAACGAATAGAATATCATTAAAACTAAATTACCATCTTAAAGTTATGCCAACACAAATCAGGCTCGCAACAACCGGAGATTATCCAGGAATCATGGAAATCTGGGAATCCGCTGTAAGAGCAACTCACGACTTTTTGCTTGAGGAAGATCTTTCCTTCTTTAAACGAGCTATTCCAAAGGATTATCTCCCTAACCTCGAAGTATTTATCCTTATTGAAAACGGGAAATCTATCGGATTTTCATCGGTATCAGAAGGAAACCTCGAAATGCTTTTTATTCACAATGACTACCGTAGCAAAGGATATGGAAAGCATCTATTTCAATTTATGGATGAAACGCAAGGCATTACAAAGGTTGATGTTAATGAGCAAAATTATCAGGCTAGAGGATTTTATGAAAAATTAGGGTTCAGAGAAGCAGGGAGATCCGAAAAAGATGGCTCTGGTAAAGATTATCCGATTATTCATATGCTAAGATGAAATGGTCATAATTATGACAACACTATAATTATTAATAATAAAATATATAAAAATGATTGAAGGATTATATGAGACACACATTCAAGTAAGCAACTTGGAAAACGCAGTTCAGTTCTATACTCAAATATTGGGACTTGAGTTTGCGCACTATGATGAAACCCGGCCGATTGCGTTTCTTTGGATCGGAGAAAATAAAAAGGCCATGCTCGGACTTTGGGAACAACAAGGAGATCTCCATAAAACACATTTTGCATTCAGCTGTTCCAAAGATTTTATTTTAAATAACGCAAATACTTTTTTAGATAAAAACGGATTAAAAGCCTATAATTTTCTCAAAAATGGAAGCGATGAACCAATGGTTTTTGCCTGGATGCCCGCACTTGCTCTTTATTTTGACGATCCGGACGGAAATCAACTCGAATTTATCCATATTCTAAAAGGTAAATGTCAGCCAGAACTTGGCGTACTTAGCTACAAAGAATGGCAAAAAATCAATTCACTTTAATAGATTAGATACCATATGAATACAGAAGACGATTATTTGGAAATAAGCAGGGAATCTTGGAATACCAGCACAGAAGCTCATATCCATTCTGATTTTTATGACCTGGATGTCTCAAAAAAGAATCTTGTAGATACGGAGCAATAAAATTTTATATTGTCCTTAAATTAAAATAAGCTATTTCTTCAAATTATATGTTTTTCAGGTTAATAATTCTTTATCTGTCATTTCTTCCATTTGCTGTTCATGCTCAAAATAGGTATGTATTTTTTTTGCATAATAAATTTTTGGAAGAAAATCCGTTAAATGCGCATCATCCTAAATACGGACCAGCGGCATATACAGCTATTTTAGAAAAACTTCAATCTAAAAATTCTGTCATAATATCTGAAAAAAGAAAGGCCGGCACTAATCCCAAGAAATATGCAAAAAAAATGATTCTTAAAATTGACAGCTTACACAACGATGGAGTTCCTTATGACCATATTTCAATTGTTGGAACGTCTCAGGGAGGTTATATAGCTCAATATATCTCCTATTATGCCAAAAATTCAGAGTTGAAATTTGTTTTTATTGGCTCAAGCTTTAAAAATGATTCGATGAATAAAGATCAAAAGCTCAGGCTCTACGGGAAGATTTTATCGATTAATGAAAAAACCGATGTTGACGCTGAGTTATTATCAAGGCAACTTAGGTTTAAAAATTCTGATTTAAAATCTTTTAAAGAAATTACTCTCAACACAGGTCTGGAACACGGTTTTCTATTCAGGGCATTAGACGAGTGGATAATACCTGCCAAAGAATGGATAAGCAGTAATAACCTATAAATTTATAGTAATGAAAGAAGTAAAGCCACAATCATTTGTCAGATGGTTCGATCGACAATTTGATTCAAATACAGGCTCGGAATATTTTGACGAATTTCTAAAACTCCTTGAAGATTTTCCGGCTGTTTTAAATCAAGTGCTGAAAAGTTGTCCTACAGAAGTTTCAACCCGCAAAATGGGAGATAAATGGTCTGTCAATGAGAATATAGGACATTTAATCCTTTTAGAAGATCTATGGCGAATCCGTTTTAGAGATATAATGAAAGGAAAACCGGATATGTCCACTGCCGATTTAAGCAATACAGCAACTGATCAATCTTCTTTCAACAAAATGGTGGTTGAAGAGCTTATTAACGATCTAGTCAGCGAAAGAGAAAAAACAATTGTAATGCTTCAGAAATTGAGTGAAGAAGATTTATTGAAGACAAGTATGCATCCGAGGTTACAACAACCCATGAATATCATTGACCTGATGCATTTTGTTGCAGAGCATGATTTGCATCATTTGCACACCATCAAGTCAATAATAGGAACCATGTAAAACAATATAATTTTTTATTAAAAAAAGACTGACTGGTTTATTTTATATAAATACAATAATTCTGTATATGGCAAAACTATCAATACTAGATTACCTAAATAAATTGATAAAAAGTGAAATTACCGGCGATATGCATACGCATATGCATTACCCGACACCAATATCAAAAACATTGGGCATAAACATTATAGAGGCTGGTTTAGGTACAGCGACCGTTCAGATCAATACTACAAAAGAACTGCACTGTAACCAACAGGGAACCATTCACGGAGGACTGCTTTGCGAATTGGCTGACGCAGCCATCGGAACCGCACATTCGACTCTTATTCAGGAAGACGAAACTTTTACATCCGTAGAATTGAAAATCAATTTTTACCGGCCCGTTTTCGAGGATATACTTACTGCCAAAGCATCGCCTTTGCATAATGGAAAAAACTTAAATCATTACCGATGCGATATTTTTCGCAGTGATGGCAAAACAGCAGCTATGGTAACGAGTACAGTCATGACTTTAAGAGGTGATAAAGCGAAAGGACGGTAATGCAGTTCTTATTATACAACAACATTATATACAGAAATATTCATGAATAAAACGGTCTTTAAAAGCGCTGAAGGAAAAAACAAAATTATCCGGGCTTACGACGATGCAATAACGAATTCGCCATTGAATTTGAAAACTAATGTCTTGAAAACAACTTTTGGTGACACCCATTTTTTGGAGGCAGGAAGTCAACACCAAGAAATCGTCATCTTACTGCATGGCGCGTCTTCTAATGCAACGTCATGGTTATCCGACATAGCCGAATATTCAAAACAATATAAAGTCATAGCAATAGACATTATCGGAGAGGCAGGAAAGAGTGCAGAAACCAGACCTTCTTATGAAACAAAAGATTTCGCAGAATGGCTAAAAGAGATTTTCGACAGCCTCAATATCAACAAGGCAAATATAGTCGGATTATCGCAAGGAGGATGGTTGTCATTGCGATTTGCAACAAGTTATCCTGAATTAGTTGACCGGCTGATTTTGCTGACGCCTGCAGGAATAGTTCCTACCAAAACAACATTTATCATAAAAGCCATCCTCTATTCCCTTTTGGGAACAACTGGACGTATCAAGATCAATAGACTGGTCTTGGGAAGCCAGCGTGTAGATAATAAGATTATTTCATTTATGGATTTAATACAAACCAATTTTTATGCGAGAATAGAAAAAGAATATATTTTTTCAGATGACGAACTCAGTCGTTTGACTATGCCAGTGTTATTCATCGGCGGAGAGCAGGATGTAATACGCTCTACCCAGAAAATTGCCAGGAGATTGCAAAATATTGTTACAGACTTTACCATAATAGTCATCCCGGAAATGGGACATGTTTTGACTGGATTGGCACCACGAATATTCCCTTTTTTAAACAAAACAAAACACTAATTAATTGCACTACTCTGATGAATACGCAAATAAACTAAAGTCATCTCAAGGTTCCATTTGATAACCTGGATATCTATATTCTTTCCGATGGATTTCGCTATCCATCGAATGGGCGGAAACTGTTGATAAAACCAACGATTGGATCGTTGAGCCATCTGTTGTTCTTTCATTTCCATTATTCCTCAGAGGAAAAATACCTTAAAGAATTGGATACAAATCAACAAGGTATACTTAATGCTTTCCTTACGATTGCAAATTCTTTAGAAGAATCTGGATAGATACATTAAAAAGAGCACTTATTATCACTATTTTTCATATTTTGTCTTTAACTTCAATTTAAACAAGAAATTATGACCAAGTTCCTATTCGTTCTCATTTTCACCTTTTTGGCAATCAGCAATAATTATGGCCAAAACATTCGTTTAAAATTTAAAGTCTATGCGGATACCTTACCAGCATATAGTTACGTATTAATTAATAATGATGTCTTTAAAACGGAAGTTAAAAGTGGAACTTGCGAGTTTGTAATAAACAAGATTCTTGATAAAGGTCATTTCAATTTTGCGCAACTAGCCCTATCAGACAGTGTATTCACAAACCGAGAGGATTTCTCCAGTTTTTTCCGTAGACACCAGATTTTCCCACCAAACTTCTTGTATTCTTTTATTATTGATTCCAATGATCTAACGATGGATATAAATATAAACACACATCAATTAAAAGTATATGGAAGCGATTTGAACAAACAATTTACTGAATTTGAAACCACAGCAAAAACGCTCGATTTAACCAATATTCCAGTTTTAGAGGAACAGATTAAGGGTGATAACAATAGAATGACCGAATTCCTGAAAATTTTTACAAAATATTCGGCAAATAAGCTCAGCGAAGAGCATCTCACATTTTTATTGGAATACCCTAGCTTATCTTTTTACAATTCTAGTACTGTATTCCAACATAAAGATTCGATTTATCAGCTCATTCAGCTGCTGAAGAAAGAAAACTCTCCATATTTTGACAGTGAACGGGTTTTAAAAAAATATCAGGATATGGTTACATTATATAAACCAAAAGAAAATGTACCTGTCCCCAATTTTACCATAATAAACTCGCGTGGAGAAAAAAAATATATCAGGGAACTTTACGATAGTACTGAATACCTAGTTATTGATTTTTGGGGTACATGGTGCGGCCCCTGTATAGCTCAGCACCCTGAGCTACAGCGCATCGTGAATGAATATAAGGATAATGGAAAATTTAAATTTTTAGGCATAGCTGTTAATGACAAATTTACAACATGGAAGCAGTATTTGGAAAAACATCCTTATACCTATGAAAACTACATTTTTGAGAACAGAGATTACCCCAACCTTCAAAAGGAATTGGGTATATATTCATTTCCACGCTATGTCATCGTTAATACAAAGGAAAACAGGGTTGTCCGATCCAATTTTAAAATTGATCAACTTCGTGACATATTAAATACGTTGTAACTATACTATGGTATCCGCCTGACGAACTATAGGTCAGTTGGTTTCTTGAAGTTGTGCACGTGAAGGTATTTTATATTTTTAAGGTCTCTTGATGATATTTGCTTTCATATCTTCATGCTTTTATAAGTTTTCATTAACACAAATATCGATTGTAGTACTAAGATCTATTCCCTAAAACTAATAAAATAACACACTCTCCTTATCCGGCCCTTCACTGCGCGATGCTCGAAGAGTCCGCTCATGAGAGTTCTTGCGGATTAAAGAGAATACAAATTAAAATGGTGCTGCTTAAATATGGTGCTGCTCTCGTCGATTTCCTTTTCGCTATACCAGCCTATTCTTTTTTCTACTAGTCAACTTCATTGATGTTGCTCACTTTTACAGCAGGCATCGTCTTGAAAATGTCCTGCATGTACTTTCGATGATTGGCCCCAGCTAGGACTACAACTCTTTTCGCCCCTACTACCTTAGCCCTGTTGACAACATTATGGCACATGCCCTCATTTCTCATAATCCACCAATGTATTTTTGACAGCATTTCTTCTTTGGGAAATCCATTCATATTATATAGAACAGGCAAGTAAAAATCTCCCGAGGCGGAAATCTCCGCGGCCTCATCCGTATTCAACCATTCCGTTACCCTATTTGAAGACTCTTCGACATGTGCATATTTCTCAAAACCCTTGTTAATAGCTATCAAGGCTGATTTTAACTGATTTTTAGAGGAATCGGCCATATCTTTCCTGAACAAGACAAATTTCGCGTCAAATGCTCCCCACGATGCTTGCCAATTCAGATCATAGTCCTGGCAATCCATAGCCATCAGTTCCTCGATGCCTAGCTCCTGCATCATCGGGAAGGCGATATAGGCATACTCAGAAGTTTTTAGCCTTCTCATACTTCGTCCAGTGGTATCTGCCCCAGGGCTAAGCAATTTTTCGATATCATGTTCTATTTCAGCATTAGGTTGATGCCGCAGGAAATTATAAACTTGCCAAAATTGATAATGCCCATTTGCCACATCTTGATCAAGATAATAGGCATGCGCTAAATCGACTTTTACACGATAATCATTGGGTTGCTGATTGGATCGTTTCTTCAAGCTGTCAATAGTATGCTGCAGTAATACCTCTTTTATAGGTCGATTGCTCTTAAGTTTGTTTAGCCGGTTTATATTCGGTTGTTTGCACCAATAATCCATCAGCAACCGCTCGTCTTCGCTACTCAGGAACTCGCCAAAAAAGGCGTCAGGCTTAAATTTTCTAATTTTATGATGGATGCTGGAAAAATCCTGGGTAGGATATTTACTATAATCATGGGAAACACCGATTAATAAAACCTCAATATCCTGTGCTTTTGCGTTGATCGAGATTAAGAAAAATAAATAAAAGATATACTTCATATTTTGTGCCTTCTTGTTTCGTTATTGGATGTTTCCTTATTCAGCTACACACTTGGCATTACGGTTTACAAATTAGCTTACAAGCACTTATGCCATCTACAGAATTAAAAATACAAATAAATACGTATAGTTTAATCGCATCGGCCTATAATCCTTTTTTACCCGCTAACCAGTAGCCGTGTAAAAAAACATGCCATTGGTTTTTTGTTTAATGACTTTTCTAAGCAGCTGAGCCGATTTGGCGTTACCCGTCAACACGAAGTTAGCTTCTTGCCAATCCGGGGTATTGACCATTAGGAACTTGCTTATCCACTGGATTAATCGTGGTTTTTGTTACGAAATGGCAGAGCGATGTTTACCTCCGCTCGGTAAACATCGCTAGCAAATTATCAAGTCCGTCTTCAGCGTGCAATATTTCAGTGTTTTGCAACGTATCTTTTGTTATTGCTGCCGCCCTTGCCTGCATTTGTCTTTCGTAATTTGAAATTGCAGTCTGAATATCCGGAAAATGGTCGCATGTCAGATTCTCGGCCAATTCAAAAGCATCCTGCATCGCCTGGTTTACACCCTCACCGGCATATGGCGGCATACGATGAGCTGCGTCACCAAGCATGGTCAAGTTTGATAATGTTGTCCAAGTCTGGTCTAACGGAAAGTGGTATTGTGGTCGCGGCATAAACCACATTTCATTACTTGCAAAAAGTTCATGCCATTTTTCGCTCCAGTAGGAGAACGCGACTTTAAACCAATCAAAAACCTGTTGCTTGTTATTAAAGTCAATGCCACTTTCCTGCGTCCAATTTTCGGGAACTTTACAACCGGTATAAAACGATAAACTGCCCTCTCCTTTTGCACTTAAAATAATGGATTGTCCGTTTCCAAGCGCAAAGACTTTTCCGCCTTTTGTTATTTCCCAAAGTTTCGGTGTGTTTTTTTCGGCCTCGTAGATATTTCCTTCAACAATTGTAACGCCAGAATAAATCGGCTTAATATCGGTTAGGTAAGGGCGAATTTTTGAGTTTGCACCGTCGGCTGCAATGACAAGGTCAGCGTAAAAAGATTTTCCGTTTTTGAAATGCAGCAGCCAGCCATGATCCTGTTTTACCATTGAAATAAACTGACTGTCCCAAACAATGGTATCTTCATGCAGTGCGTTTATTAAAATATCACGCAAAGGGGCACGATCAATTTCAGGGCGATCTTCCTGATCCTTATCTTGAAGCTCGTGCTCATCCATTTTGATAATGGCCTGCTCGTCCAACACCCTTAAACGTCCCGCGTCGGGTCGAAAACTAGCTTTAAATTCGTTCATCAAATTTGCTCTTCGAAGAGCTTCCAAACCACTTTCTTCGTGCAGATCCAGTGTGGCTCCCTGCTGGCGAACTTCTTTATTGCTATCACGTTCATATACGGTTACATTTACTCCTTTTAATTGTAAGAGTTTGGCTAATGTGAGTCCGCCAGGACCACCGCCAACAATTGCAACTTTCTTGTCTTGTAATTTCATATCCAGTAAAATTTATTTTTTTTGACTGAACAAAATTACGTGGGCCTGAGCGTTGAAAATTGTATAAAACGCTCATTTTGGTTCTTCAACAGTTCTTTTGGTGAAACACCAGCAAGTTTCTTGACTTCTTTAATAAAATGGGATTGATCGGCAAAGTTTTGTTGTGGAAACAATTTGCCTTCTTTGATATGCTGAAAGGAAGCACGGAAGCGGATAATATTGCAATATGCTTTTGCCGTAAGTCCAAACTGCTGATCGAAATAACGGTTGATTTGTTGCCGACTCCAAAACGATTGCGCGGCAAGTTCTTTAATTGTAATCGCCCCGTTTGATGCATAAATGAGGTCGAACAGTGTCCGTTTCCTGTTGTCAACTTCAAGCGGCAAAAGCGACTGTATTTTATTTGTCGCTTTCGCACAGAACGAATCAAAGTTATTCAGGTCGTCGGCACTAAAGTTCCAAAAATTGGGAGGCAAGAGAGTTGCCCTATCCACCAAGTTGACGATGTTGGTCTGAAAAACAGATTGGACTGCAAGCGGGTTAAAACTGACGGCGTAAGTCTGTCGCAAAGGCGCAATGATAGCCTTCCCCGGCTGAGTTTGGATACCCAAAAGCGTCACGTGGAAAGACTCTGTTGCAGATTGCGTGAAAAATAGATCAACTCTTCCGTCTGGCAATACTACAACCTCTCTATTACAATCCGATTGGTTTTGTAAAAGCCAAAAGCTTTCAACAAAATCCGCTAACGACTTGTCAGGTTTTATTGCTTGGTATTTTAATTCATTTTCCATTGTTTTAGTCCGTTTATAAGCCATAACCTTCCTCTCAAAATTTATTACGGCACATCAGGTTAAAAGTCCCACACCTCCAATCAAAATTAAGGATTATTATATAATCAAATATGAAATAGATCAAACACTAAGCCTATTCGGATGAGGGTAGCGGCAATCCTTGTTTTTCAATGACAAATGCTTTAAGCTCTGCCATTTTTCCATCTTCGAATCGCCAAATGTCGCAATAATCGAAATGATCATATTTTCCGTCCTTATTTCTCAACCGAATTTCTCCGGTCACCATAACAAAATCACCTTCCTCAATAGATTTTTCCACATCAAAAACCGGCGGTTCCTGATAGAACTCTTTCAAATAAGCGCGAACTTCTTCTTTCCCATGGAGAATACGCTCACCTATAAAAACCCATTTCGTCTCTGCAGTACAATAAGCTAAGAAGCTTTCATAATCTCCTTTGGCAATAAATTCATTGGCTGTGTGTAAAATCGTTATATTTTTCATTTTCAGCTAGTTGTTTTGAATCATCAATTTTTGTCGGTCCACACGTTTTAAATGTTATAGTGATCAGTATGATACGCCGCTACGTTCATAAAACCACTCAGGGGAACAAGTTGTTTTAAACGATGAAATAAGATATATTCAATGCTATGACGAACTACAGAGATCAGCATTTAAGTAACTACTTCTCTTTCCTAAAAACAAATATCGCGCAAATCGCTGCCAGTAAAAGGCACCCGCCGAACACCTGGAATGCGCTTTCCAGACCGATATTGATAATCAGGCTCAGTAAAAGGCTCCCAAGGCCATAACCCGAGAAAAGAAAGAATGCAAAAAGTCCTGTCGCCGCTCCTTTTTGCGCACTGAATGTGGTGACAATAGCAGCAAACAAAGGATGCGAGAGGTCAAATCCGAGTGAAAGTAAAGCCACTAAAACACAGGATGCTGCAAGATTTAGATTTTGGCTGAGCAGCAATACGGTAAGTGCCCCCAAAAATAAACCTAAAGGTATTATTCTCTGTCTTCCATAGTGGTCCGCAAGCTTTCCGAGTAGTGGACCTAATAATAGGCCCGGAATACCATACCCCAACAAGGCTAGCCCAATCTGTAATTCGTCGAGGCCATAGTTTCTATAGAAAAAATAAGCCAGCCAGGCAAAAATACCACCATGGAACATCCCGTTAAACAAAACATAGAAATAGGTATGCCTAGCTCTTCCGCTCGACAGGATATTACAGAAGACGAGGAAAATGTTCTCCTTAACTCCACGGATCATCTCATTTGCTTTAAATATGTCCTTTTGATACATGACAATCAGCAACAAAATAAGCAGCGCGATGCTCGCGACGCCAATAAAAAGCCATTGCCAACCGACTAGCGATGTGATCAAAGCGCCTGCGCTGGATCCGAAAGCTGTGCCACCTGCCATGTTACCAAAGAATATCCCAAGCGCGTGCCCCCGTTTTTCGTACGGGTACCGATCGCTGATCCAGCTAATGGTTGTGGGGGCAATACCGGCGGCACCGATGCCGGTCAGCAAACGAAGGAAAATCATCTGGTTAATTCCATGGGCGTAAGCGGTCAGTAATGTCAATACAGAAAAGATGACTAGGCACAGCGTAATTATCCGGAACCTGCCAAAGCGATCACTTAGAGGCGCATATACCAATGTAAACAATCCATAGCCGAGCAGGTAAGATGGTTCAATAAAACTTACATGCCGGGTAGTCGTACCAAACTGTTCGGATAGCAGTGGAAGCAATGGCGCGACCATGAATCCCTGAAAAAAAACAATGAAAGTTGCCAAAGAAAGAATATAAACCGGGAACATAGATACGTCTGTGGCCGTTCTGTCATTTGTAATTAATTTGTACATTTCTATTATTTGTTAAATGATACAAATTTCAAGAATGTTCGCCGCAGAAGACTTATACGGATTGAGGCGATAATTGGACTTTTTATCGATTTAAATAGTAAGTGGACTTTTCATAAGTTGCAAAGCGTCTTGACGGTATGCTGTAGGAGTTAGACCCGTCATCTTTTTAAAAAACCGGTTAAAATAATTTGCTTCATTAAATTGTAATAGATCAGCTATTTCTGACACCTGCAGATCGGTGTGTGTTAAAAGACTTTTTGCTTCCAGCACTAGCTTTTCATTAATATGAAACAACGCCGTGCGCCCGGTATATTTTTTTACTAAAAAATTCAAATGGCTAGCTGTGAGATTCAGTTCATCTGCGATTTTTCGAACCGTTGGCCTTCCTTCTTTTCGTATATCGGGGGCGTCAATAGCATAAGCATCGAGCACTTTTCTAAACTTGACCATCAGGGAGGCCTGTTTTAACTGAAAAGGAGTTTTTACCTCCTTATCTTTATAATACAGACGACGGATTTGGATAAGCAATACCTTTAATAAAGTTTGCATCATTTCAAAATTATCCTCCTGTCCCGATTTCATTTCAAGAAGCAGCGTTTCGGCTGTATGCGATACCTTGTCCATATCTTGCTGCGAAAGCCTCAGAAGTGAATTGGCCCCACGCATAAAAAATGGGTAATCTTTTTCAAATTTGGGTTTTAGAGGGTCTATTCCAGCAAATTCGGACGTAAAACAAATGAGATAGCCATAAATCGTTTCCTCACGCTGCCAGCTTTCCATTTTACCGGGATATGCAAAGTAAATACTGTTAGCTGAAGTATAGATGGTTTCGTCAGGAAGCAGGAATCTGGGCCCCTGTGTCTTGCAGATTAAAATACGAAAAAAATTACCTCGGAAAAGCGGCATGAAAAGCAATTTGCCTTTTGCCTGGTCTTCAATCCGCATGACGTTAAATAAATCATTCACAGCTGTGCCAATCCTAAAAGTATCGAAAAATTGACTAATGGTATCGAGCCATGGAATTAAAGCCTGTGTCTTTTTGTTTTTCATGCATTAAAGAAATCTATCAAATTTAGCCAATAGCGCGCTATAAAATAAAGGAATTATCAACTTTGACTTAGCGACAAGTTTAAACCTCGTTAACCCGAATAGCCATTATTGACTAAATCATATACAAGTCTTTCATACCTAGTTATTGCTGTCATTTATCAACCATTTTCTCAAAAGCTCCAGCAATGTTTCTTTAACAAAAGGCTTCACAGCAAAATCATCCATTCCACACGAAATGCACCTTTCCTTTTCGTCCTTAATATTACTGGCTGTCAATGCTATAATTGGCGTATGTATCCTCCCCTCTTCATTTCTTCTAATCAATCCAGTTAACTCATAACCATTCATTTCAGGCATCTGTATATCCATGAAGACCAAATCAGGCCTATTCTCCTTGAACAATTCAAATCCCATTACCCCATCGACCGCCTCTATGATTTCCACATTGGGAAGAACATTCTGTACAATGGTTCTAGTAAGCAACATATTAAATTTGTTGTCTTCAATAATTAAAATCTTGTATTTTCTTTCCAAAAAGGCCGTTTCTTTTTCGGCATATTTGATCGTTTCTTCATCCTGCTGTAATGCAGCAACTAATGTTGAATACAGTTGATCTACTTTAACTGGTTTATTAATACAATGAATAATATGGCTGCTTTCAGCAATACGGGCTGGGTTGGTCTCAAGGACGGATAACATTAAAACTACGGGCTGTCCAACTCCTTTGTAGAGTGACTTTTCCCTAATTTTTTTTATCGTATCGATACCGTTCATTATAGGTAGATCATTATCAATAATAATCGCATCATACCGCTCACCTTTGGCCAACATTTGAAGAACTTCAAATCCGTTATCGGCCAACGAGACATTAACTTTCTTCAAATACAACATCAATGCAATATTAGCTCGATCGGCATCTTGTCGGGCAACTATCATAACCTTTAAGGATTCTAAAAGTTTCCATTCATACACATCCCCCTTTTGCGACCTTAATGTTATTTCAAAATAAAATTGACTCCCTTTCCCATATTCGCTCTCCAATTTTAGTTTACTATCCATCATTTTTAGCAATTGATTTGAAATACTAAGTCCAAGCCCTGTTCCGCCAAATCTCTTGCTTATTGAAGCATCTTCTTGAGAAAATGCTTCAAATATTTTTTGCTGTTTTTCTGGTTTAATACCTATTCCGCTGTCCGTTACACTGAAGCGCAGCGTGGTGGAGTTTTCGTCCGAGGATAGTACATCGACATGTAGTGCAACACTTCCCTTGTCCGTAAATTTTATTGCATTACTTAGAAGATTCATGAGCACCTGTTTGAGTCGAAGTGAGTCAACCCAAACATAATGCGGTAGCGATTCTGATAAATTTACCCGAAAATCCAATTTCTTGGCCTTCCACTGAAAGTCAATCAAACTTGTAACCTGAGCAAACATCTCATACAAATCATTTTTTTCAATCGAAAGCTCCAATTTGCCGGCTTCAATTTTAGAAAAATCAAGTATATCGTTTATGATGCTCAAAAGAAGATTAGCAGACTGATCGACAATAGAAACATATTCTTTTTGTGTATCGTCTAGTTTTGTTCGACTCATCAAATCCGTAAAACCTATAATTCCGTTAAGAGGTGTACGAATTTCATGACTCATATTAGCGAGAAACTCTGACTTCGCCACGCTACCCTGGTCAGCAAGCTTTTTAGCTTTCTCTAATTCTTCTCTTTGAAGAACAATCTTCGTGATGTCTGTGGCAATGCCAAGATAACCTATAATCTGACCAGAAATATCGCGCATTGCAGTGACTGCTAGAGATACGTAAAGTCGCGTAAAATCTTTTTTTATATAAGTCCATTCTCTTTGCTCGGATCCGTAGCGCTCTGCCATCTCGACAAACACCCTAAATTCACTAATCGGATACCCAAATTTACTTTCAAGTTCCTTCGCTCGATCTTTAACTTCCCTACTGCTATGAAATAATGTCGGCGTAATTTTACCGATCACTTCATTACCTTTATACTCTAATAAATTTTCTGCGCCCCGGTTGAAAAGTGTTATCAACCCTTCTGCGTCAGTTGCTATGATAGCGACTGCAGTAGTGGCATTCAACACATCTTCGAGCAATTTCTTAGAACGAATCGATTCCGCCTCAGAACGTTTACGTTTATCAATATCCTGAAAAGTGCCATATAGTCGAACGCACTTCCCTTTTTCAAAAGTTGCTTTCCCTAGTGCTCTAACCCACAAGCTTGTACCCTGATAGGTATCAATTTCTAATTCAAGATCCCATGAAGCTCCTGTAGCGATTGCACTATTGATAGCCTGAACAATTTTAATCCTATGTTGAGGATTTTTATAAAACTCAATTGCTGTTTTAATAGTTGGACGATAATCCTTTGGAACCCCATGAATAATCTTTGTCATTTCAGACCAATCGATATAATCATCAACTAAATCATACTCCCAGCTCCCCACTCTGGCCACCTGACTGGTCATGTCTAGTGTAGATTTCGCATATTCCAATTTACTAGTTAACTGGAGGCGCTGGTTTTTCTCTTGAAGTAAGCCAAGAACTTCTGTGCACAATAATGAAAAAAGAGTCTGTTGATTATCAGAAAGCTTGTTTGAGCTACTATCCATAACGCTTAAAAAACCAACTATTTTTCCTTCGTGATTGATGAGTGGTGCTTCATAATAATACAGTATTCCAAAATTCTGGAAAATCACTGAATTGCGCTGCGAAGGAAGTTCATTGCTAAGGTCTGGAAATTCTAGCGTGCCGTTGTCATTAAACACATAGTCCAAAAATACTTTATCGATACTTATATTTCCATCGACATCATGAAAATAGGTCCGTACAAAATTTTTACTGTTGTCGAATAAAGTCAACACCGCCATTTCCGTATTACAAATCAATTTCGCTTTAAGGAGCACTCCAAAAAGATCTTTCTTAATCATGTCAGCGACTAACTTATAATCATTATCCATGATGAGGTGGTCACTGTTATCGTTTTTAGGGTACCTTTGATTCTGCATAAGGTTGTAATATGCTATAGAAATTTAAAGTTTATAACAAAACAACAATTTTATTTGAATAGTTTTTTAATAAAAAAAGAATTAATTCAAATTAAAATATTTTGGAGAACTAGGCATACGCGGAATCATGCGTCATCTGTTCCCTTATATTCCATTACATCAAAGACTTTGATCTGCTCCGCATACATATCAACCGTTGGCTAAAGCCGGGCGGCAGTTTTGTGTTTTCTGTTGAGTATCCGATATTCACTACTAGACCCGACCAAGACTGAATCTACGATGCAGCCGCAAACAAGTTGTACTGGCCCGTAGACCATTACTTTGGAGAAGCAAGGCGGGAAACACACTTTTTACAAAACAATGTAATAAAATAACATAGGACACTTACCACATACCTTACAACCCTGCTGGCCCATAACTTTGCGATCAACTTAGTTACTGGACCACAGCCTAACATGGAGATGGTTAACCATGTTGCCTGAATGGCAGACGAACTCAAAAGCCCTATGATACTGATTGTGTCGGCACAAAAAAGGCCGGAATAAACCAGCCCTGATATATATAGTTATGATCCCAATAATGGGTAGTCGGTTTCAAAAAAATGCTGGCCTAACAAGTGCAAATCAAGCCAGCAAAAGCAATCTTCTCATTTTTCGTATAAGAAACAATTGTAATGTCTTACTCGTTTGAAAAAAATAAAAAAACCTTGAGGAGGGGATCTCAAGGTTTTTACTACCTGTTATTAACCTAATTTATGAAAGTACTCTTATAACAATGGTTAGTTCGCCTTCGTTTGATCTTTTTATAAAAAAGTTGAGTTCGTATTCCCTGCTTCACAATTATTTTATTTAAATGAGAGCTTATTCAAAATGGTATTGTCTAAGACCAACTTAACCTATAAAAAAGAAAAAGGCCACTTAGACAGTATCCAAGTGACCTTAAAATCTTATATTGTAATCTGTTTTATTTTCCTTTAGCCTTCTCTGCCTCGATCTGCTTTACAAACTCTACAGTGACGTCCGCTAATTCGGCTATCTCCGATATCGAAAACTTATTCGAAGACAAAAGATTTTTTATTACTTCCGCCTTCCCTTCGGCTTTTCCTTCGGCTTTTCCTTCAGCTTTTCCCTCAGCCATTGCTTTTTCGCGCGCTCGTTTCAATTGCTCCTCCTGACTACTTCGGA
>NZ_DDGR01000026.1:311833-431005 GCF_002337775.1 Sphingobacterium sp. UBA1897 | reverse complement strand
TGTCGCTTCAACTTCCGTATCGGCTATATTTCGATGGCATTGCGCCGTCTTTATCGTTTTGTTTTTCCCTTCGTTTCCGTTGGGACTGCAAAGGTAGAAATCTTTTCTGAACTTCCAAAAACTTTTTCAAGTTTTTTTTCTTTTCTCTTTTTTTGATTTCCGCGTTTAAAATAAACTGGGCGGGATTTTTGATCCTGCCAGATTTCTCTTAAACCCTTCTTTTTTCATGGCTCCTTCTCTCGAAGTAACCGTCCCTCCCTTGCGGAGTGGTGCAAAGATAGGGAGTTTACTAACAAACTTCCAAGCCTTTTGTTTATTATTTTTTAATATTAAAGTTAACTAACTGTAACATTGAACGATTCATTTAAGATAGCTATGCTTTAAACCGTCCTATCAGGTAAAATTAACCAATTAAACGGCCAAGCTGCTTGCTATAAATTTCAGTTCGCCCCCTTCCTTAACAAGCAATTTCACCGCTAAAAAAGCAAGTCAAATATATTTTACGACCTTCTTCAATATCATATAAGGTCGTTATCGAAACAAAAAAGGTCCAGACGAATGTCTGGACCTTCCTATATAAAATAATCGAGTAACGATTAATCTTCTTCTTTCGAAGCCAACAATTGATCGTACTCCTCGCGAGAGCCCACGATTAAATTGCTGTATTGACGGATACCTGTACCAGAAGGGATCAAGTGACCAACAATTACGTTTTCTTTCAAACCTAATAAGTTATCACGTTTACCTGCGATAGCAGCCTCGTTCAACACTTTTGTAGTCTCTTGGAAAGAGGCAGCAGAGATGAACGATTTCGTACCCAATGAAGCTCTGGTAATACCTTGCAACAATGGACTTGAAGTCGCCGGAATTGCTTCACGAACTTCAACAAGTTTTAAGTCACGACGTTTCAGACTAGAGTTCTCTTCTCTCAACTTACGTAAAGAAACAATTTGTCCCGGACGTAAATTATTGGAGTCCCCTGCATCAACAACAACTTTCTTGTCAAACAAAGAATCATTTTCTTCCATGAAATCCCATTTGTTAACGGCTTCTTTTTCTAAGAAACGAGTATCTCCTGGATCTTCGATGTTAACTTTTTGCATCATTTGGTGAACGATCGTCTCGAAGTGTTTATCGTTGATCTTCACACCTTGCAGACGGTATACCTCTTGGATACCATTCACAATGTAATGTTGCACCGCTGATGGACCTTTGATCGACAAGATATCCGCAGGAGAGATCGAACCATCTGATAATGGCATACCAGCTTTCACAAAGTCATTATCCTGAACAAGGATATGTTTAGAAAGAGGTACCAAGTATTTCTTGATTTGACCATCACGAGACTCGATAGACATCTCACGGTTACCACGTTTCACACCACCCAATGTTACCACACCGTCGATTTCTGTTACTACAGCAGGGTTAGAAGGGTTACGTGCTTCGAATAACTCCGTTACACGTGGTAGACCACCTGTGATATCTCGCGTTTTACCTGTAGAACGAGGGATTTTAACGAGGATACCACCTTCTTTCACTGTTACACCATTAGCAACTGCAACGTGGGCGCCTACCGGGATATTGTAGGTACGAATAACCTCTCCCGATTTATCAAGAATCTTGATGGATGGGTTTTTCGTTTTATCACGTGTTTCAATAATTACCTTCTCTTTGTGACCAGTTTGCTCATCTGACTCTTCACGGAAGGTAACACCTTCGATAATTGCGTCAAATTCAACTTTACCAGCAAATTCAGAAATAATTACTGCATTATATGGATCCCATTCGACCAATTTATCGCCTTTAGCTACTGTACCGCCATCCTCAACGAATAACTGTGAACCATAAGGGATATTTTGTTGGAATACGATTTTATTATGTGCATCAATGATCTTAACCTCACCAGAACGTCCTAAGACTACCTGATGTGTGCCATTATCGTTTGTTTGCGAAACAGTACGTACGTTTTCAAATTCGATTTTACCATCGTATTTAGAAATGATACTTGAATCAGCAGCAATGTTCGATGCCGTACCACCCACGTGGAATGTACGAAGTGTCAACTGTGTACCTGGCTCACCAATTGATTGAGCGGCGATAACACCCACAGCTTCACCTAACTGAACACGCTTACCTGACGCCAAGTTACGTCCGTAACAACAAGCACAAACACCACGCTTAGACTCACAAGTTAATACCGTACGAATCTCAATTCCTTCGATACCTGCTTTTTCGATAGTTTCGGCAATTTCCTCAGTGATATCTTCATTTGCAGAAACGATCAATTCGTCAGTATCCGGATGAAGAACATCATGCAATGGTGTACGACCCAAAATACGATCAAACAATGGTTCAACAACATCATCATTATCTTTCAATGCTGTTGTATAAATACCACGTAAACCACCACAATCTTGTTCCACAACGATCATATCTTGCGCTACGTCATGTAAACGACGTGTCAAGTAACCCGCATCCGCTGTTTTCAATGCCGTATCGGCAAGACCTTTACGCGCACCGTGGGTAGAGATAAAGTACTCCAATACGGACAAACCTTCTTTAAAGTTTGACAAGATCGGGTTTTCGATAATCTCACCACCAGAAGTACCTGATTTTTGAGGTTTTGCCATCAAACCACGCATACCACATAACTGACGGATCTGCTCTTTCGAACCACGGGCTCCAGAATCCAACATCATGTAAACTGAGTTGAATCCTTGGTTATCATTCGAAAGAATATCCATAACGTGTGCCGTCAATCTGTTGTTGATACGCGTCCAGATATCGATGATTTGGTTGTAACGTTCGTTGTTTGTAATGAAACCCATGTTATAGTTATTCATTACTTCTTCAACCTCGTTAGTTGCTTGTTGAATCAATTCAGCTTTCGCAGCAGGAATGTTCAAATCTTCCAAGTTGAACGAAAGACCACCTTTGAAGGCCGTTTGATATCCCAATTCTTTCATATCATCCAAGAACTGTGCTGCACGGGCCATACCCGTAGTCTTCACAATTTCACCAATGATATTACGCAAAGATTTTTTCGTAAGCAATTCATTGACAAATCCCATTTCGTCAGGAACAACTTGGTTGAAGATCACACGACCTACAGTTGTTTCTAATAAGGTATCAACGATGCTACCATCTTTTTGTCTAACTTTTGTTTTTACTTTAATCCAAGCGTGAAGGTCAATTTGCTTCTCATTTAAAGCGATGATAACCTCTTCAGCCGAATAGAAAGTCATATCTTGACCTCTTACGATGTGATCGCCAGCAGTTCTACGGCCTTTAGTAATATAGTAAAGACCCAATACCATGTCTTGAGATGGTACTGTGATCGGTGAACCATTCGCAGGGTTTAAGATATTGTGCGCACCTAACATTAAGATTTGGGCTTCCAAAACTGCAGCATTACCAAGCGGTAAGTGGACTGCCATCTGGTCACCGTCAAAATCGGCGTTGAACGCTGTACACACTAATGGGTGTAATTGAATAGCTTTACCCTCTACTAATGTAGGTTGGAAAGCCTGAATACCCAAACGGTGAAGCGTAGGTGCACGGTTTAGCAATACAGGGTGACCTTTCAATACATTTTCAAGGATATCCCATACCACAGGATCTTTACGATCAACGATTTTTTTAGCTGATTTTACTGTTTTTACAATACCACGCTCGATCATCTTACGAATGATAAACGGTTTGTAAAGTTCCGCAGCCATATCTTTAGGAAGACCACACTCGTGTAATTTCAAGTGAGGACCTACAACAATTACCGAACGAGCCGAATAATCCACACGCTTACCTAACAAGTTTTGACGGAAACGACCTTGTTTACCTTTCAAAATATCAGATAAAGACTTCAATGCACGGTTACCTTCTGTCTTAACAGCGTTCACTTTACGTGAGTTGTCAAACAAAGAGTCTACCGCTTCTTGAAGCATACGTTTTTCGTTACGTAAGATTACTTCAGGAGCCTTGATTTCGATCAAACGTTTTAGACGGTTGTTACGGATAATCACACGACGATATAAGTCATTCAAATCCGAAGTCGCAAAACGACCACCATCCAAAGGCACTAAAGGACGTAATTCAGGTGGAATGATTGGAACGATTTTCACAATCATCCATTCTGGACGATTCTCGATATTTTCACGTGAACTACGGAAAGCCTCAACCACATGAAGGCGTTTTAACGCTTCATTTTTACGTTGTTGAGAAGTTTCGTTAGCAGCTTGGTGACGTAAATCGTATGACAATTGATCCAAATCAATACGTTTCAACAAATCTTCTAACGCCTCAGCACCCATCTTGGCAACGAATTTTTGAGGATCGTTATCGTCTAAATATTGATTTTCTTTTGGTAAGGTATCTAAAATATCTAAATATTCTTCTTCAGTCAAGAAGTCCATAAAGTTGATACCATCTTCTTCCTTAATACCAGCTTGGATAACCACATAACGTTCGTAGTAAATGATCATATCCAATTTCTTGGTAGGAAGCCCCAATAAATAACCAATTTTATTAGGAAGAGAACGGAAGTACCAGATGTGTGCAACAGGAACAACCAAATTGATGTGTCCCATACGCTCACGACGTACTTTTTTCTCAGTTACTTCAACACCACAACGGTCACATACGATACCTTTATAACGGATACGTTTGTATTTACCACAGTGACATTCGTAGTCCTTCACAGGACCAAAAATGCGCTCACAGAATAAACCGTCACGTTCTGGTTTGTAGGTACGATAGTTAATCGTTTCCGGTTTTGTAACTTCACCACTTGAGCGTTCCAAAATAGTTTCTGGAGAAGCCAAGCTGATCGTAATCGAAGTGAAGTTGCTTTTAATTTTATTATCTTTTTTGTAAGACATACTTATTCAAAAGTTAAAGCTTTATAAAGAAGCTTTGAAGGACTGAGCCCTTCAAAGCCCTATTTGCTTAATTAATCCAATGTGATATCTAGACCCAATCCACGTAACTCGTGTACCAATACGTTGAACGATTCTGGTACCGATGGTGTCGGAAGGTTGTTACCTTTTACGATTGCCTCGTAAGTTTTGGCACGACCAACCACGTCATCCGATTTCACAGTCAAGATTTCTTGAAGGATGTTAGACGCACCGAATGCTTCCAATGCCCAAACCTCCATCTCACCGAAACGTTGACCACCGAATTGCGCTTTACCACCCAGAGGTTGTTGCGTGATCAATGAGTACGGACCGATTGAACGTGCGTGCATTTTATCATCAACCATGTGACCTAATTTCAACATGTAGATTACACCCACTGTCGTCGGTTGATCGAAACGGTCACCTGTCAATCCGTTGTACAAATATGTACGTCCAGATTTTGGTAGGCCAGCTTTCGCAACCCAATCTTGTACCTGATCCATTTCAGCACCATCAAAGATAGGTGTAGCAAATTTCACACCCAATTTTTGACCTGCCCAACCCAATACGGTTTCGTAGATCTGTCCCAAGTTCATCCGTGAAGGTACCCCTAGTGGGTTCAACACGATATCAACCGGTGTTCCATCTTCTAAGAATGGCATATCCTCATCACGTACGATACGTGCAACGATACCTTTGTTACCGTGACGACCGGCCATCTTATCCCCTACTTTCAACTTACGTTTTTTAGCAACGTAAACTTTAGCCATCTGCACAATTCCTGATGGAAGTTCATCACCGACAGATACTGCGAATTTATCACGTTTGAATGAACCTAGCTCTTCATTAATTTTGATATTGTAATTATGAAGGGCCATTTTGATCAACTCGTTTTTATCTTCGTCAGTTGTCCATCCCATTGGGTTGATGTTGTTGTAATCTAATTCAGCCAGGATTTTTTGCGTAAACTTAGCTCCCTTAGCAACCAACAACTCTTTATAGACATTGTATACCCCTTGGCTTGTTTTACCATTCACGACAGTGAATAATTTTTCAACCAAACGATCTTTCAATGATTTAACTGCTCTATCGTGAGCAACCTCTAGTTTCTCTAAAGTTTTACGCTCAACCTCTTTAGACATTTTCTTCGCACGCGAGAATAACTTCGTATCAATAACAACACCTTTTAATGATGGTGGAGTTTTCAATGAAGCATCTTTCACGTCACCAGCTTTGTCACCAAAGATTGCACGTAATAATTTCTCTTCTGGAGAAGGATCTGACTCACCTTTAGGTGTGATTTTACCAATTAAGATATCACCACCACCAACTTCAGCACCGATACGGATAATACCGTTTTCGTCTAAGTCTTTTGTCGCTTCTTCAGATACGTTAGGAATATCAGCTGTTAACTCTTCTTCACCACGTTTTGTATCACGAACTTCAAGTTCGAATTCTTCAATGTGAAGAGAAGTAAACCAGTCTTCTTTCGCTACACGCTCAGAAATTACGATCGCATCCTCAAAGTTATATCCTTGCCAAGGCATGAATGCTACTTTCAAGTTACGACCTAATGCCAATTCACCATTTTCAGTTGCATAACCTTCACATAATACCTGTCCTGGTTCAACTCGTTGACCTTTCTTAACGATAGGTTTCAAGTTCATACATGTATTTTGGTTGGTTTTCTTGAATTTGATCAATTTATACGTTTTGACATCATCATCGAATGATACAAGACGATCATCGTCGTTTCTGTCGTAACGGATTTTGATTTCATCAGCATCTACATATTCCACTACACCATGACCTTCCGCATTGATCAATGTACGTGAATCTTTCGCTACACGACCTTCAAGACCAGTACCTACGATAGGAGCTTGTGGACGCAATACAGGCACGGCCTGACGTTGCATGTTCGATCCCATCAATGCACGGTTGGCATCATCATGTTCCAAGAAAGGAATTAATGAAGCCGCAATAGATGTAATTTGGTTTGGAGCAACGTCCATATAATCAAGCATATTAGGCTCGATAATTGGGAAGTCACCCTCATATCTGGCTTTCACTTTCGCATCTTCGAAATTACCTTTGTCATCATACAAAGCATTCGCTTGTGCGATTGTTTTACCATCTTCATCCTCAGCAGATAAATATACGACTGGCTCGTCAACCACAACAACCCCATCTTTTACCTTACGGTAAGGAGTCTCGATAAATCCTAAGTGGTTAATTTTCGCATGTACAGCCAATGAGGAGATCAAACCGATGTTTGGACCCTCAGGAGTTTCAATTGTACAAAGACGACCGTAGTGTGTATAGTGAACGTCACGAACCTCGAAACCTGCACGCTCACGGGAAAGACCACCTGGACCTAAAGCTGACAAACGACGCTTGTGCGTAATTTCAGCAAGAGGATTAGTTTGGTCCATGAACTGAGACAACTGGTTTGTACCAAAGAACGAATTGATTACGGACGAAAGTGTACGAGCATTAATCAAATCGGTTGGCGTAAACACCTCATTATCACGAATGTTCATACGCTCACGGATTGTACGGGCCATACGAGATAGACCTACACCAAATTGAGCATATAATTGTTCACCTACAGTACGTACACGACGGTTTGACAAGTGGTCAATATCATCTACTTCAGCTTTAGAGTTGATCAAATTGATCAAATACTTCACAATCGCAATGATATCCTCACGGGTTAATACTTTCGTATCATCCGGAGTTCCCAACTTCAACTTACGATTGATACGGTAACGACCTACATCACCTAAATCGTAACGTTTGTCAGAGAAGAATAAACGATCGATGATACCACGAGCAGTTTCCTCATCTGGTGGTTCAGCGTTACGCAATTGACGATAGATATGTTCTACCGCTTCTTTTTCTGAGTTGGACGTATCTTTTTGTAAAGTGTTATATATAATAGAATAGTCCGCATTGTTTGACTCATCATCTTTCGCTAGGATAATAGACTTAACGCCAGCTTCGATAATCAAATCAATGTGATCTTCTTCTAGAACAGTTTCACGCTCAAGGATAATTTCGTTACGGTCGATAGATACAACTTCACCTGTATCCTCATCCACGAAATCTTCTACCCATTTTTTCAATACCCTAGCCGCAAGACGACGACCAACATATTTTTTAAGACCAGATTTACTAACTTTTACTTCATCCGCTAAATCGAACAATTCTAAGATATCTTTATCCGAATCGTAACCGATAGCACGCAATAAGGTCGTAACTGGGAATTTCTTTTTACGGTCGATGTACGCATACATGACGTTATTTACGTCAGTTGCAAATTCGATCCAAGATCCTTTGAAAGGAATTACCCTTGCAGAATAAAGTTTAGTACCATTTGTGTGTCTACTTTGACCAAAGAAAACGCCTGGTGAACGGTGTAATTGCGATACGATGACACGCTCTGCACCATTTACCACGAAAGTACCTTTAGGAGTCATATAAGGGATAGTCCCTAAATATACATCCTGAACAATAGTTTCGAAATCTTCGTGTTCTTCATCATTACAAGATAACTTTAACTTAGCCTTTAAAGGAACGCTATAAGTCAAGCCGCGCTCGATACACTCTTGGATATCATAACGTGGTGGATCAATGAAATAATCCAAAAACTCTAGCACAAAAATGTTTCTTGAATCAGAAATAGGGAAGTTTTCCGAGAATACCTTGAACAGCCCTTCCTGATGGCGGTTGTCAGAAGTAGTTTCTAATTGAAAAAACTCCTTGAAAGATTCCAATTGCACATCTAAGAAATCTGGATATTCCAATACTTTCTTACTTGTCGCAAAGTTTATTCTTTCTTGTTGAATATTATTGTTTGCCAAGGGAATATGAATTTTAGTTTTAAAAAAACTGCGCTTACACTTATGCTGTAAACCACCTTTCCACTGTGCCCAGCATATACACAGCATAGTGGCGTATTGATATAAATAGGAATAGACTCTGACGAAAAATCGTCAGAGTCTAAACCTTTTCGGGCTAATTAGTTGAGATTATTTAATCTCAACAACAGCACCAGCTTCTTCTAATTGTTTTTTCAAAGCTTCTGCTTCGTCTTTAGATACACCAGCTTTTAATTCTTTAGGTGCTCCGTCAACTAAATCTTTAGCTTCTTTCAAGCCTAATCCAGCTAAATCTTTAACCAATTTAACTACAGCTAATTTTTGACCACCAGCTTCTTTCAAGATAACGTCAAATGAAGTTTTCTCTTCTGCAGCAGCAGCACCACCTTCAGCTGGAGCAGCAGCTACAGCAACAGCAGCAGCAGCAGGCTCGATGCCATACTCGTCTTTTAAGATATCAGCTAATTCTTTAACTTCTTTTACTGTTAAGTTAACTAACTGTTCAGCAAGTTGTTTTAAATCTGCCATTTTATTTTGAATTTTTGAATGTACTTTATAAAAATTGTTAATTAAATTGTAACGAATGTTTCTGTTCTAGAGGATTCGTTAACCTCTTTCTTCTAAAGCTTTTACTAAACCTGCAACAGTATTTCCTCCTGATTGAAGAGCTGAAATAACATTTTTCGCAGGAGATTCCAAGGCTGCGATAACGTCCGCAATAAGTTCGTTTTTAGATTTAAGATTAACTAATGCAGTTAATTGATTATCTCCAACGAATGCAGTTGCTTCAATGAAAGCCGCTTTTAACAACGGTTTTTCACCTGATTTACGCAATTCTTTGATTAATTTCGCAGGCGCATTAGCGACTTCTGAAAACATCATTGTAGACGCTCCTTTAAGCGTTCCAAAGATTTCTTCTTCATCAACACCAGCTTCGATTAATGCTTTCTTGATTAAAGTGTTTTTTACAGCTTTAATCTCGATGCCTTGTTCAAAACATTTACGACGAATGTTATTCACTTTTTCAACTGACAACTCAGCAGTATCGGTAATGTAGAAGTTACCGTAAGATTTAATCTGTTCGGCCAAAGCTAGAACAATTTCTTGTTTTTCTTCTTTTCTCATGATTAAATACCTGCTACTGATTTAGTCTCAATATGAATACCAGGACTCATAGTTGAGGAAATGTGAATACTTTTAAAGTAAGTTCCTTTAGCTGCAGATGGTTTCAAACGAGCTAGAGTTTGTAATACCTCTAGTGCGTTATCATATATCTTATCTGCATCGAACGACGCTTTACCAATAGAAGTATGGATGATACCGGTTTTGTCAACTTTGAAATCGATCTTACCACCTTTTACATCTGTTACAGCTTTACCAACTTCTGTTGTAACTGTACCAGTTTTAGGGTTAGGCATCAAGTTTCTTGGACCTAAAATACGACCCAATTTACCAACTTTAGCCATAACACTAGGCATAGTAATAATGATATCAACGTCAGTCCAACCACCTTCAATTTTGCTGATGTAATCATCTAAACCTACGTAGTCTGCACCTGCCGCTTTAGCTTCTTCTTCCTTATCAGGAGTACATAAAACTAAAACACGAACAGTTTTACCAGTACCGTGAGGTAATGTTGCAATACCACGAACCATTTGATTTGCTTTACGAGGATCTACGCCCAAACGAACGTCGATATCCACAGAAGCATCAAATTTGGTCAATGAGATTTCTTTAACTAAAGCCGAAGCTTCTTTCAAAGAGTATGCTTTACCAGCTTCAATTTTGGATAGTGCCGCTTTTTGATTTTTTGTTAATCTAGCCACTTTTCTTAAATTGATTTCTTAATTAATTGTTCCAAGGAGCATTACCTGATACAGTAATACCCATACTACGTGCTGTACCAGCTACCATTTTCATAGCAGCCTCTACAGTAAATGCATTTAAATCAGGCATTTTATCTTTAGCGATTGTCTCAACTTGTTCCCAAGTGATAGCCGCAACTTTTTTACGGTTAGGCTCGCCAGATCCACTTTTTAATTTCGCAGCGTCTTTCAACTGAACTGCTACCGGTGGAGTCTTGATGATAAAATCGAATGATTTATCAGCGTAAACTGTAATGACAACAGGCAATACTTGACCTGGTTTGTCTTGCGTACGAGCGTTAAACTGCTTACAGAAATCCATGATATTCACACCTTTAGCACCTAATGCAGGTCCTACTGGAGGTGAAGGATTCGCAGCTCCGCCCTTAACTTGTAATTTTACTAACGCACTGACTTCTTTTGCCATTTTGTTTTGAATTTAATTTTGTTAAATGTCTGTTAGTAAGTTGGAAGCAAATAACGTAACATTCATCGGCCAGGACGTAACACCCCAACCGAGGTGCAAAGTTAATAAGAAGATTTGAATCCTGCAAGTATCTAACTTTTAATTTTTCAGGAATTTATACTTTTTTTAAAAAGCTGGCATCCATTCGTTTATTTTTCAAATATATCACCGACCGTCTTATTCACCCCGAGCATAAAAGCCATCAAAACTATTTACAAATACAATAAAAAAAACACTAATAACCAACGTATATAGCATGTATTTCATCGGGTTAGGTTTCAATTTTTGATAATTCGATGGTAAGCCCCGATAAGGCTACTCTCTAATTTTTAAAATATTTCCCAATTGATCTTTAATCCCTTTAGGCAAAGCGGGGATTCCGTAGCTATCGAGATCATTCCAATAGGTGCGCTGATAATCACTGCTTCCTTTCAGAAATATACTTTTTGCAAATTGCTTTTTGTATTCAGTAAATTGATCTGTGGTGATATATTCCTTTTCAAGCACATAAAATTCATCAGATGACTCTATCGGAGTATATTCAGCTTGGCTCTTTTTCTTAACGCTAGCGACAGCTGACCTCACGACACTGACCAAATGATCCATTGTTAAATTATCCAAATTTACATTCGCATACGTTTCTATCGTTACGCCACTATGTTGACGCCCCTGTATTTTAAAAATCCTCTGATCTATTACAGTCCCCGGCGCTACCCGATTAAGATACACCTGCCCTTTTCCCTCGTTCGAAACTTGTACAAAACCCATGTTTGTACTCCCCTGTTTTATAAATCGCCGACCATTATCCACCTCCAACCGAAATCCTTTCGGCAACTGATAGGCGATCGAAGTGTTTTTAAGATTGATCACGCTTGGATTATAGGAAAAAAAAGTTCCCATCTTGTCAGCGAGGTCTTGCGTAGCAACTTTATTTTCAAAAATCCGGTACTCCTTCAAAATAAACCGGACTTTTTCTTTCTTATTCTTTAGTGGAATATAATACGCTATTGTGCCATCGACAAAATACCCCATCTTACTATTAAGTAAAGCAAGGTTCCGAAAATACCCTTTTAAAACAACATAGTCAGCCTTGGTCCGATCGCCTATCGCTACTTCATCAATCTTAATTGATCGGGGAACCATTTTGATCTTGCCCATCGTCTTTACTTCCGAAAAAGGCACCATCAAACTACTATAGGCAACATGCTGAAAAGTTAGATTAACGGTCTTTTCCTGTTTCAACGAATCCAACACAGCTTCTCCGGCTATATTTGTTGCACCAAGTAAGCTACCGTTATCCGCATACAGATTGACACCACTTATAGGTTCCTGTGTTAGGCTATCAATGACTTTAATTTGTGCATTGGTCAAAACAGAAATCATCGTTAATATCCCGATAATAAACCCTATTCTTATTTCAAATTTCATTTCAGTCCTTTTTATTTGCACTTTATTAATTAATTAGGGATTAACAGTATCCGATAATCTTCTATAATTCTACTTATTTGTTTCTGGTCCTATTATACCCCTCATTAAATGCTTCAATAAAAGCACTACTATTCATGATAACATAAATAATGAAAGTTAGCACCGCTACTATTGCTACAAATTTTAAAAGCTTCTTAATTTCCATAATTATTTAGACTTAACTACTGTCCCAAAAATAGACATTATGAAATAGTTGTACCACAACCTGTGGTTATATAGCGACAAATTTAACGCGAACTATCAATTAATCAATTGGAGGTTTTCACCAAGCTTTTTTGCTAGACCATCATTTACCGGTGGAATATGATAGTCTTCCAACTTCTCCCAAAATCGTATCTTATAATTGCTTTTATGGGGCTTTGTATAAATACTCTGCATCAAGCCCTTTTGATTGGATTTATATTCCTCTTCCGTTATATACCCATTCTCCATGACATAAAATTCATTAAGTATCTCACAAGGAATATGGCCGTATTCTTTTTTGCGTTTTAAAGACGCAACAATATTTTGGTAAAGAGCTGTTAAATTGAAAGATGTAATGCTGTTTAATTCTGTTGCATTATAATTTTCGACTGTAACCTCATGAAATGTCTTCGCCTCGAGGCTAAAAAGTTTCTCATTCACTACACTATCAGGCAACACTTTATCCAAATACAATTGAACATTGCCTAGATCAGCGTCTGTCGTTAGGTATCCTACCTCATTCCCTTTTTTCAACAAGTGAATACGGTTCGACCCATCATTTTCCTTAACGAGATCATTCAGTCGATCCGCTAATTTTCTATTATCTATTTCCGTAATCCTAGGAATCTGGAAGAAAGATCTCATTTTTGCATTATAATCCTTAGCGACAATAGAATCCACAAACACACGATAATCAACCAATCTATATTTAGGTTTACCCTTTTTCAACGGAATATAAAACTCTACAATTCCGTCCGAAAAATACTTATACTGATGATCAAATGTCTCTAGGGAGCGGAAATACCCTTTCAATAACACGACTTCTTTTGGCTTTGCATTAACAGTGACCTCTTTTAAGACTTGAGCTCTAGGCTCCAAAAAATATAGTTGTTTATCGTCCAGCGATACTAATGAAAAGGTTTTGTTTTCATAGGAGATATGTTGTACCGTAACTGCTAATGGTAGTTTTTGCTTCTTCACTCCATTATCGAGAAACTGAGTTACACCAGTTTTATCTGTAAATCCAATCAATGTCCCTTTTTCATTGTAAATATTTAATGAGGGAATTGGCAACTTATTCTGAGCGCCGACAAACTGTATCTGAGCTTTGCATAATAGCCCGGCTAACAAACAGATCAGAATAAATGTAAATTTTAGTTTCATATGCATAGTCAACCTACTAAAAGGCTACTATATTGGCCATGCCTGTAGCGCAACTCATTATTTTTATACCTATATTTTCATGAGAACGGCTATAAAGCTCACCAATAGATGTAAACCCAATCCATAGATAAAATCAATTACTATCAAGCTATAACCTGTTGCTCTAAGTAACCAGATCAAGCCCTTTTCACCAGAGAGGTGTCCAGCTCCCACAGTAATAAAGCAACCCTGATCTTTGATCAAATTCGGAATAATCGTTATCCAGTTTATATTCAGAATTCTGTTAACTTTACTTTGTTCGTAGCATACATCTTTTATAAAGCTCAACTATTTAGACTTCGCTCAAATATAGCAACATTTTGGCTCCAATCAGAAACACCATTATAAAATGTACAATGTAGCTTATCCCCCATCAATTTCGACTATTTTTTTGGAAATCGATTACTGCACGCCAAAATTTTCTTATCTAAAATATTGATGGATAAAAACCATTAGATTAATAATAGCATGTAGCAATGTGGTATGCCAAAGTCCTGAACCTTTATTCTTAAACTCCATAATAAAAAAGAATAAGACTAAATTTATACCCATCAAAAAAGTATAAATGAAATAATAAGAGCTATATAAATGAGTCAAAGCGAAAAGAAGGGCAGAAATTAAAACTATCCATATTTTTTTCTTTTTAAAAAAAACATATGTAGACAGAAGTTTTACGGGTATAAATTGAAATAGTAATGTCTCAAAAAATGGCCCTAAAATTAGTGCATATATGAATATTTTCAATATACTTTGATCTCGAGTTACCGCATTTGAAACCGATTCAAACTTGAATAAATCAATAAGTATTACGTGACACAAAACATCAATACTCAGATAAGAAACTAGCATAAGAGTATATAAATAAAGCACAGGTAATTTCAACAATCGATTTATATATTTTGACATGTATTTCCTTTTTGATGAAACTGTATGATAAGTCTATATGGATAAACCTTTACAACAGTAAGTTATGAAAGAATAATTTAACCAGCTAAAACGGACAATTTTCACATCGTAAATTGTCCGTTTTTCATTTTAGATAGTGATCTTAAGCGACTTCATAAGTTATAAATTAAAACTTTAAGGCATAACTACACCTAACATATAAGGTCTTACCCGTAACGGTTCTTTGCAATGAGCATATGGGGTGAGCATTTTCCAAATAATTCCAAACTTTATAGATTTGAAACCTTGCTTCGCAAAGGATACGAATACAATACCATGAATCAATTCATTAAGAACGACACCGATAATAATGACAATGCCATAAACCCATCATGCATTCGAAACTTTATGATATAGGCGATCTTTAATTGCCGCCAGCTCTTTCTTTAGATCCCACAATAAATAAAAGGGCACTCCATATAAAACGATGAGACCATCGAAAAACAATAAGCGTATTCTATCAAGGGACTATACTTCCTTTATCTCAAAAAATAACAATCCTAATCAATTGCCGTCAAGCTATAACCTTTTGCTCTAAGTAACGAGATCAAGCCCTTTTCACCAGACAGGTGTCCAGCTCCCACAGCAATAAAGCAACCCTGGTCTTTGATCAAATTCGGAATAATCGTTGTCCAGTTTATATTCCGCCCTGTCAAGAGCTTTTCTTTCTGTTCGACAGACATCCATGTAGGATCCTCAATCAATGCAGTTAATTCTTTGAGGTTTTCATTTTTATAGGCATTGACCATTCTGGCCGTTAGAGCGGGATATTTATCCAACTGCAATACCCAGTCCATAAATAACTTTGGCGTAATCAAGTCTTTCAATAACCCGAATTGATAATCTGCTGTTTCAAGTTCGCCAATTGTTTTACCCTGAGCGGAGGCCAGAGCCGATAGTTCAATTTCATATGATTTCAACTTTGTTGGATCAGGACAATTAAAGCCCTTCATTGAAAATAAGGAAGCCATTGTTACCGGTGAAACATGATCCAATAATTTAATTGAAAGCTGCCGTGCCAACAAGACGCTATCCATTTTACGCACTTCGCTATCGGTAAAGTTTTTAATAAAACTAGGGTCAGGTACGGCAAATGCCTGTAGGACCTCCATATTTTCAGGTTTCGACAGATCCACTTCAAATACGACTTTCTGACTCGAATTAAGCGCATCCAGGCATTTTTGTTTGATCTCAAAATCGTCAGGGCACAACATGTGGATCGTACCAAACAGATAGGAATCTTGTTTAAGTCCATTTCCCGAGATTTTCCACAGCATCGAATTCCCCTGCGCAAAACCACTAAAAGTGATTATAAAAAAAAGTAATAGAAGAATAAAGTGTTTTTTCATCCGTTTAAATTTAAGGTTTTTATTTATTTTTGGCCGCATTAAAACCATCTTCAAATCCTCGAATAAATTCGCCGACATTAGATAGCAGATAGACACAAAATGCCAGAATAGCTATTATTACTACAAGTTTTAAAATTGTTTTAGTTTCCATAAATATTTAGATTTAGTTACTGTCCCAAAAATAAACATTAGGATATATCTATACCACAACCTGTGGTTGTATTTCAATAAATTTTCTATGGAAAAAAGAGCAACAAAACAGCTTATTACATAAGTAATGAAGAAAACCAAGAGTCTCCTATTACAATGGTGGGGCTAAAGGAATTAGAAGGAAGTTAAGAATTTATCACACAAGTATTTAGGCTAGACTCTCAGATCAAATATCGTTTTGTAATCACAAATCCGCTGGATTAGTAACCTTTTTCAAAATAAAGCAACCTCCCTCAGTAGGGTGATCGAGTACTAGATTATCTTTATTCTCTTTATAGATTAAATTTAAAATCATGAAATCTCCGACTGCCGCACCAGAGAAAAAAATTGCAAAAAATAAAAGTGGTAAATTTCCAGTAAAAATTGAATAAATTGCGGGTAAAAAGCCAACAAGGAGAAAAGGCATAACTACACCTAACATATAAGGTCTTACCCGTAACGGTTCTTTGCAATGAGCATATGGAGTGAGCATTTTCCAAATAATTCCAAACTTTATGGATTTGAAACCTTGCTTCGCAAAGGATGCGAATACAATGCCATGAATCAATTCATGAAGAACGACACCGATAATAATGACAATACCATAAACCCACCATGCATTCGAAGCTTTATTATATAGGCTATCTTTAATTGCCGCCAGCTCTTCCTTTAGATCCCACAGTAAACAAAAAGGTATCCCGTATAAGAGAATGAAAACAGCGAAAAACAACATGCCTATCATGTTAGCTTTAGACATACTAATCAATCTCGGCTCTACAACAAACCCTGGATAATCTATTAATTCATTCATTAATTTTCTCACATTATTCTCATCAACTACTCTTCAATTGCCAATAGCACAAGTCAAAACACCATTACTTTCTTTGAACTAGGGTAGAAAAAGTAATAATGTCTTCAAATTATATTTATAGAAGATGCTTTTCTCCTATAAATTTATACCATAGTTTATTCTTATAGCCTGCGATTCATCATTATTTAGTGGTATTAATTTATATACGGGCTTTATTTTTTTGATTATGTGCAACCATTGCACGGATAAGTAGCAAAATTAGAAAAATTCGATAGCCAAATATAATAATCAAGTTATGACTTTTTACTAACAACATAATTTAAATATCTTAATTTAAAGCCCAATCCAATGGAATAATTCTTATATTCACAACTTTTTAATAATTTCAATATCATGCTACTCTCCCCTTTTTTACTTATTTTGGGCCCATATATAAATAAAATGTTAACATTAATAGAAAACCGAAACCTAATAATTCACGTGTGCATTTCTTTCATATCTGGAAACTGTAAATAAGATAACGCCAAACAAGATACTCCTAATCAGAAGACTTGCAAACCCTCCTTCTATCCCATAATTTCCTCCCAACCAATAATCATTGGTTGGCAAAATAAGACTATATAAACCACTTTTTGTTGTTCCACTCATTGGAAGTGAAAATAACCATTGAATATAATTCCAACCGAAGTGTAATCCAACAGGATAATATATAGATTTCGTATGAATATAAGCATATGCATAAATTATACCACCTAGAAAATGGGAAGCAAATGCTGTGGTCGTAAAATGAGAATTTCCTAGATGACATGCAGCAAATAACACAGCGGAAATTATTACTGATTTTTTCTTATTAAAAAATCTACTCAACCCGCGAATCAAATAATACCGAAAGACAATCTCTTCAAAAAAAGCTGTACAGATACATATTAGAAAGATATTAAATTGATCAGACATGGTAATAGTATTGGAGGCTATATCTAAGCCAAACAATAGAAAAAACACAATCAATATAATACTTGATTGTAAAGTACCAAATATTAAAAGTTTTATTTTTTGTTTCAATAAATCAAAATTAGGACGAACCTAAGTAGTAAAGTACTTAGGTTCTTACGTAAAATAGTTTTTATTTTCAAAGCACTAAATTACCCATGAATTGCTGTAGGGCCACCAATGGATCCATCTAGATCTCTCTGTTGAGCCTGAAAAAATCGACCTAAAACCCAAAAAAAAGCTTCTGTCATACCATCTCCACCGTTTACTTCAATAATCTCAGAATTAGTCAATTCTGTTAGTTCTATTTTGTTCATAAATTTACAAGTTTATAAAGCTTCACCATTTATTCCTCTTTCAAATGCAGCAACGTTTTGTCTCCAATCAGCAACGACATTATATAAAAATGTCCCCAAAGCAGCTTGCCACCATCCCCCATCAATTACTTCCATTTCTTTCGCATCCATTTCCTGAACACCGAAACCTTTTAAATCTAATGTATTCATTTTTTTGATTTATAAAAAATTAGTCCCTACTCTATTGTTAGCCTTTTCGGATTCCTGCTCTATTGATCAACACTACTAAATTACTTTTGCTCAATGCACAAAAAAAGCATTCAGAAAATGATTTGAAATAAAATTATCACCCGCATTTGCTTGTCTCATCTGATTTAAATCCAGCAAATGAATATTTTCCTGCTGAACCTCTACCTTGATTTGGATTGAATAGTCTTTTTCATAGTAATACGTATTAAGCGATCTATCAAAAGTAATTGGAGCACCAATATCTCTAAGATATTCAATAATACGGGCCAATCGTGACACAGAAAGCCCGAGGCGGACTGCTAGTTCTGACTGCGTCCCCGTCCTTCTTTGGCGGATCAACTTGTCCAACAAATTAATCCGATCTATATATTGAAATAGCTTCATAATGATTTTAATTTATCGATCCATAAATCTGATAGCGCAGCATGAGCTGATTGAACACCACAGTATATTTGCTGCGGATCGTTTCCGACTCCGCTTTAATCAAATTACTTTTACTCGTATTGACATCATAGATCGATGCCTTGCCCGCTTCAAAACTCCGCAAGGTGTAATCCAAAGATTGCGCTGTTGCCGTGCTCGCTTCTACCGCAATACCATATTGCTTTCTGTTCTCATCCAATTCAAGCAATAGCTTATCTAAGATCTGCTGCTGAGCAAACTTTTCATTATCAATCGCCAATTGTATATTTTGCTGGTTCAAGTCGATCTGCTTCAACTGACGTTTTGTTTTTCCTTTGTTGAAGATGGGCACCGAAACCGTCACAGCGAGCTGCTGGGCAAAGTTGTCTTTACTCTGTACAAAAAAAGATCGCGTATTGTCCGCTTTAAAAGCATTGAAATAGGTACTCCCCAAACCAGCGGATCCTTTTACCGTCGGAAATAACGCTGCTTTAACCAACTTGGACTCGACCTCAAGTCCAACAGCTTGACTTCGAAACTTAGCAAATACCGGATTATGCAAATAAGCTTCTTCCCGCAGGTTGGATACATCCGAAAAAGTATGCTCTTGCAGAAGATCACTCTCCGCTACTGGGACAGCCAGTTCTAGGTTACTATAGTCCGAGTAGTTCATCAGTTGGGCTAGTTTAAGCAAGGACTGCCGTCGATCTTTGTGATATTGCTGATATTGCTGCTTCTCTCGTGCCAGATTAGCTTTTGCTTCGGCAACTACCGATACAGCTGTTGCCCCTACCGCCGTACTTTTCTGGGCCTTATCCAAGAGTTGCTGTGAAAACTGCATGGCCGAATCCTGTGAGACCAGCAGTGCCTGAGCCAGCAAGGTCTGCAGATAGGCTTCCATCAGCTGAACGGTAAGATTCCGTTTCAATATCTCTTTTTCGATATGTTCCTGTTCCGCTTCGGAAGCAGCTTTCTTGGCCTGGTTTCGAAAATAGTTATATTGGTATAGGGTCAGCTCCGCATTGATCCCCATGTTGCTATTCAGGTTGTCATTGCGCCGAATCGTACCAAACACATCCTGTGATGATCCAAAAGTGGTATAACCATTTGCGTAGCCGCTCACACTTGGCAAGCGTTCCCGCACTGCCATTTCCTGATCCAGCACTTTTATCTTAGCCTTGATGTCCTGCTGTTTGATCGGCAGATGATGAGCCACAGCATAGTCGATACAATCCTGTAAAGTCCAGGCTCGCTGCGCCAGCACATTCGTAGATAACAGTACCGCTAAAAAAATAAAACAGCACTTTATCCTGCTTCTTTGATATTTGTTCATCATTGAATAAAAAACAACAGTTAATTTAACACGATCGATTGCTTTTTCCACATATCCCTATAAGCAGACTCTTGGGTTAATAATTCCTCATGTTCGCCCTGTTCGATAAGTACACCATCTTTAAGCACCATAATGGTATCGGCCTCGGCAATCGTACTCAACCGATGGGCAATCACAATCATCGTCTTACCCGAATCTTTAAAGCGACGGAATGCCCGCTGGATTACCTGTTCTGTTGAAGTATCCAAAGCTGAAGTTGCTTCGTCTAAAATCAGAATGTCCGGATTGCGGTATAATGCTCGTGCAATGGCAATTCGTTGCCGCTGTCCACCGGATAGCATGGATCCATTTTCACCCAGCTGAGTTTCAAAACCGGCTGGCAACTTTTCAATAAAAGACATCATGTCCAATTCATTGACCACCTGCAAGAGACGCTGAAAATTGGGGATATCCTCACCAACAGCAATATTGCTGACAACATTACCCGAAAAAAGATCGATCTGTTGGGGCACGATGGCAATGCGTTCCCGAAGGGAGCTCTTCGAAATATAGTTCAGATCGTATTGCCCAATAGAAATCTTCCCCTCCTGTAATGGATACAGCTGTTGAATAAGCGCTCCCAGCGTAGTCTTACCGCTTCCACTTTCTCCGATCACAGCCGTCATCTTGCTCTGTTGTATCCGGCAGCTAAAATTTCGGAATACCTCTACCCGTGATCCGTAAGAAAAACGAACATTATCAAAGACAATATCCCCAACCAGATCCGAAGTAAGCTGTAATTTTTCTTCTGATTCTTCGCGCTCCAGATCCATAATTTCAAACAGGCGATCTGCTGCAATCAATGCATTTTGCAATGTCTTGTTCATGCCGATCAATTGCGTCACCGGACCTGTAAAATAACCGATCAGGGCGTAAAATGAGAGTAGTTCTCCCGGTGTGATCGTACGTTCGATCACATAGTATGAGCCAACCCATAAGAGGATAATGGTAAATAACCGTGACAATAACTCGCCAGAGGTACTGGAAAACAAGCCATTCATCACCGAGGCATAAATGGTTTTCAATACATGCGAAAACCGATTGTCTGTACCACTATTAAAATAAGTTTCAATACCAAACTGCTTGATAGTCTTGACCGAATTGAGCGATTCGACCAGATGAGATTCCAGTTCGGCCCCTTCTTCCATCATCCGGCGCTCTACTTTTTTGTTCAGTTTATTCGAAAGCCAATAGACCCCAAGATAAAAAGGGATAACAAGCAACATGATCAAAGCCAGCTTCCAGAAGTAGGTAAACATAAGCGCAAAGGAAAAGACTACGATCAACACATTAACGACCGCTTGTATGGCTACATCGTTGATAAAAGCACGAATTTTGACTGCATCATTGACCCGCGATATAATCTCGCCTACTTTCATTGTATCAAAGAAGCGTTGCGGAAGGCTCAGCAAGTGCTTATAGTAACCCAAAATCAGGTATTTATCGATCCTTTGCCCCGTCTGCAGGACCATGACACTTTTCAATGTACCAATGAGCAACTGAAAAATCAGAATGACCAACATACCGATCGAAAGAAGGTTCAATAAGCGCACATTGCCATCGACCAGTACATAATCGGTAATTTTCTCAATGTAAAACGATGTTGAAAGCCCCAGCAGCGTATACACAGCAGCTCCCACCAGTGCCTGAACGATCACCGAGCGATGCGGCCGGATCAGATTCCAGAATCTCTTGTAAACATCGATCTTCTCATTTTTCTGTTCAAAATATTCATTGGGTTCCATTAAGATCAACACCCCAGTCCAAATCTTCTGAAAGGCCTCAAAGGTATATTTTTCTACTTTTCCCAAACCAGGATCCATCACCGTAATTTTATCCTTTTCCACCTGATAGATTACCACATAGTGTTGGAGCTGCTCTTTGAGCACAACATGGGCAATTGCTGGTAAAGGTATCTGCGGAATGGCATCTATAGCGCCCTTGACACCTTTGGCATTAAAACCCATTTGTTGCAGTCCTTGAACCATACCTAACACATTGGTACCACGCGTATCGGTGTGACAGAATTGTCTAATCTTGGCAATAGGAATATGTGTACCATAATAGCCCGCAATAGAAGCCAGACAGGCCGCCCCACAGTCACGGATATCGTGCTGCTTAATGCAAACAGGAGATTTTTTCATTACAAATTTACTGTTGTCAGATTAATAAAGAAATTTTTATAATGCGCTCGTTTTAGCGCCAAGATTTGGATTGAACAGATTGTCGGCCCGATCGAACAGGAGCTGCCATAACGTACGGTCCAAGAGGTAAAACCGCGCATTAAATGTATTTCCCTTTCCTACAAAGGCCTTATTTCCATTGGGGAGGCTCAGAAAGTTTTGATCCATACGGCACCTGACCTTAAAAAAGGATCCTTTTTGTTGATCGTTTACCAGATTGTAGTCAATATCATGCACTGTCCCCGAAAGAAATCCCCATTGGTTATAATTATACGTGTCCATCTGGAATTTGACCGATTGATTCTTTTTGATATAGCCGATCGATTTGGCAGGCACCATACATTCAGCTATAAGCTGATCCTCTGGCGAAATTTCCAAAATATCCTGTCCCTGCACGAGCTGTCCTCCTTTTTGATATCCTTTAAAATTAACCACTGTACCTGTTATGGGCGCTCGAACAATATAATTTTGACCATCAATCAAGATAGACTTTTTCTCGGACGACAGCGACTGTGCCTTCTGTTTCAGTTCGACCAACTTAGCGCTCCATTGCGCCATCTGCTGCTTCCGTATCGTCAAAAACTGATGTTCAAGTTGTTCAAAAGAGTATTGTGTTTTATCAAGTTCTGCTTGGGAAACCACCCCCTGGCTGAATAGCTGATTATGTCGGTCCAGTTCACGGCGTGCTAAGGTAAGCTGCGACTGTATTTCAGACATACGTTGTTCCATGGACAGATATTCCAGTTGATATTGTCCACTTTGCAGACTTTTTGCCCTACCATCAAGAATAAGTTTTAGATCAGCGATTTGCCTCGCATAGTCATCCGTTAAACCCTTATTTAGAGACAATTTATTTTCCAGATCTTCGGAAACAATGATTAGTAGTGTATCCCCCTGTTTTACCTGCTGATTGTTGCCTACTATACGGTTGTCAATAATACGGCCACTGACCAAGGATAGCATCTTTGTATTCTCCATCGTAGGCCTGACGATTCCCTGTGCCGAAATTGAAATCGGCACTTTGATAAACGGTAATAATATCAACCCTATAATTATAGCCACTATCAGCAGCAGGTATATAATATTTGTTCTTTTCATCTTGGTTTTAATCAACAATACAAAACTGTCTATTGTTGATTAAATCCACCACAACCTGAGGTTGTATTTTTAAATTTTCATCAAAATCTGTACTTGACACCCACCGCACTATATCCAACTAAATTCTTAAAAGATTGAAAATTTTCAATTCCATTTTGATTATTAAAAACAGACAAAACAGCGTTGTTTTTAAAACCTAAATTCTGCAACATGTTTTCACAAGTCAATATCAGTTCTAGCTTTTTACTAATGATATATACCGAGGAAAGATCTATATCCATAAACTCGCGCCGTTGATCAACACTATTTATAACGCTATATTTAAGCATTGTCTTCCATTCCGTCCTTTTATGATTAAATTTTGGCCCCAACAAAATCATTAGTGAGTTCTGATCAGTTAGAAGTCCATCTTGATAACCATACCGTGTATAATCGTTTTTGAGGGTCATAGAAATGTTGATCGCTCCTGAGGAAAAAGAATTTAGATTTAGCATATAACCATGATTCCGCTGCTTAATCTGCGATTCTCCAGCACCCGAAAACTGATAAGAGCGGTTGTTCTGATAGTTATAGAGCAAGGAAACATTCATAGGAAACTGATCTTTAAAAAGATTTTGTGCATAAGAGACATCTAGCCCTACATTTCGATAACCCTGAACCAATTTCAAATTTCTTAAAAGCGGAAAAGTCATATCAATAAATTGTACCAGCGCTTTTTCACTGTGCTGTCTATAGAGATTTATTCTAAAAGATTGCCCTTTAAATGGAAAATCATATAAATAGCCGAGCTTTACTGTATTGATTGCATAAATATCATGCAGCAATTGATGGTTTCCAAGTATTGTCTGATCATAAGAGATTACGCGCTGGCTTAGCCCTGATTTGACGTCAGGTGCTTGGGTAGTTCTTCCCCAATTAAAAATTAAACGATTTTTCTTAAATCGATCCAAAAAGTAATCCAAATTAATGTTAGCCAATAAAAAAGTAGAAGTAGATATAGAATCAAATACTTCGATTCTTTGACGCTGCAAGGCTATTGTACTACGAAGGTTAAAGCGTTTTAAATTAAAATTTGCTTCTGTGCGAGCTATATATCGCGTTTTGGCTTGGTTAATATTATCAGGAATAAAGCTATTATGTATATTACTATAAGATAATTCATAGACAAGTGTATTTACTTTTCCCAAAAGCTGTCTCAAATTAGTATGCAATATACTTTCATTGCTTGAAAATTTAATATTCTGTTTATTCCGATTAGTCTGCTCTTTCGTTGTCTCTAAATATTGAAGTTGCCAAGTATCTCTTGAAATCTCATTTTTCCAGTCCCAGCCCATATTCCAGGCTAAGGCATTATTTATCTTGGTCTCATAAGTCAAACGATTTGATAAAATATTGCTCCTCTGCTCCGTCATCTCTCCGAGATTAAAAAGCTCCTTTGTTTGAGGATATATTGATTCGTAACTTCCCTCTCCTTTCAAACGGTCTTGATAACTGGAAAAGATATTTTTGGCAATACTACTTTCACTCAATTTATATCGGAAATTCAACATAGTACCAATCATTCTAGCGCGCAAACTATCCGTACTATTTTTTTCATAAAGATTATTTCCTAAAAATCTGGAATTCTCTTCAGAGAGTCGGATGGACTTCAAATAATTTAAATTCAGAACCGCTTGTAATGAATATCGCTCCGTGTTCTTTTTAATCATTGTCGCATTCAATAAGCTAGATTCATTATTTAGCGTAATGTCCTTCGTATAAAATACCTTCTTATTCTGAGAGGAATAATAACTTGAAGCGACATTGTTAGAACGTATTGCGCCTGCATAATCCTCACTCGACCAGTCCTTATCAAAGACATTATTGATATTCGTCAACGAAAACAAAGAAAGATTGTCGCCAAAATAAAAGAGAAAGGGTTTAAATTTATACTTATTCTTATAGCCTAGAAATGCTTCCACATTTCCTTTCAATATATTCGTAAAACTATCTTTCACCTTTAGATCCAACACTTTCTCTTCATGCTCATTGCCAAGATTGACACGAAATGGATCCTGATAATTGGCAATCACTCTTATGTGATCTAACATTCCAGATTCCATGTTCTCCAAAGCTATTTTATTTTGAAACTCGAAGACTTCTTTACCATTGATCAGAATTTTATTAATCTCTTTCCCACCATGCACGATTTTGTAATTTTCATCGACTTTGAATCCAGGAATCCGTAATAAAATCTCTTTCAGATTGTCTCTATCTTGAAGATTCAAAGCCTTAAGATTATAGACCGTCGTATCATTATTAAAGGACGCAAAGCCTTTGTTCATATTTACCAATACTTCATCCATGCGAATAGACTCATCGCTTAGCATGATCACTGCAGGAAAATCAGATGCTTTACTCACTTTAGTTCGAAAAGTTTGAAAAGACATAGATCTCACCTTTAGTATGAACGGAAATCCATGTTCACGCAAACGGTATCTGCCTTTGTCGTCCGTCGTCATATAGTGCAGCATACGATCAGAATCCTGTACACTATAGAGACTAATTATTGCTCCTGAAATCGGATCTCCACTGGTTCGGGAAACTACACGACCATCAAGCAGCTGAGCTGAAGCACAATAACAAGAAAAAATGAAGAATAAAATGAAGAAAATACCCGACCAAAACCTCATTTGTTGTCCTAATCAATAATATTTTCAGTTTTCATCTTTTTTAGCAAAGGGGCTACCTGTTCTCTATACTTGGCGTAAGAAATACCAGTCTTTTTCTGAGCTGCATTCATTTGATTTTCGATATTCTTGGAAAATGCCTCTTTTGTTATTTTATCGATTTTGATAACATAGTAATCATTCTCCAACAAAACTGCCAAACCCGGAAGTTTAGCTCCGATATAGGGTCCAAAACTAATCGGATAATCTTCACAAAACCATACTACGGTATTGAAAGGATCATTCTTAAGGACTGCTTTACGGCAATTAAAATTGCCAACTTTCATTATTTCCTGTTTTACATCCCATTGTAATACTGCCGGCGAGTCTCGCACCTTAAATTGCTTACCGCGGAATAGATCTTCAAAATATAGGTTACCGGCCTGATCATAAAAAGAGAATAAATGTTTGAATGGGGGAGGACCATCCAATCCAATTTCTTTCTGTTCCAAGAGGATTGATCTCCCCTTGGATACATCAACATACAATGCATATTGTACTTCGAAACCCTCAATCAAATCTTTATATCCTTGCAAAAACACTGGATCATTTACTTCTTGCTCCAATCTCGCATTGAGAGAAGAGGAAAGCAATGTTCCTTTATAGGTAATCTTATATTGATTTTGCGCAACACAAAGTAACGCATATATACAAAAACTAAACGATAACAATATTTTTTTCATATGTTGATTTTTTCACGAATAGAATACTAATCGCAGCCAAAATTATATAAATAAGATTAAGAGTTAAATGTTCCTTGAATGGTAATTGCGCCATAATACCACCACAGCCGCAGGAAGGATAAAAATAGTATAATTCTAATATAATAATATAGAGGGTATAAACTGAAACAAGAAGAATAGTCAAATAAAATCCTATTTTTCGATAGGCCAATAAGAAGAAAGCAACAATCAACTCCGCAACGATCACAGCTATCGCAAAATACTTCACGGAATTTACATAAAACAAATTAGTTCCAACTAATGTATCCATGAAAGTTTCAAAATTTTTAATCTTTTGATATACAGAAATCATGAGTAACACAAAAAGCCCAAATTGTATAACCGATACAATAAAATATAAAAGATATCTTTTCATAAAGTTATTTTTTGAAAAATAACGTAATCTTGGCATAACGACCAGACCTATATTTATCCCCAAATATTAAGCTAAACTTATCAGCCGTTAAATGATTGGTGAAGATGGGATAAGAATATTGAATGATATCAAAATCAAAATTGAGCTTAAAGCTATCTTTATATTTTCCTTCCACGAGATCATACCGATCATAAAGTATATAACTATTTTTAGTGCTGATAATATTTGTCCGTACATACAAAATATTGTCAAAGATTTCTAGACCTTTATACAACCCTTCCAGCTGTATATTGTATGCCTTATTGGACTTCCCCTTAAAATCAAAGGTATCTATAGTGGTAATTTCACGAACAAATCTTCCGTCTTGATCAAATTCATAAAAGCTTGATCGATTATCGAACACATACAGTATACGATCTTGGAATACATAAAATTTACCACCATAGACACCAGGGTCTCCATTAACGGGATCTTTAGTCTCAATTGCTTTTATCAATGTTTGAGTTTGTTGCAAGGTATCAATAAGGTAAAAACCCAATCTTTCATCCTTTACTCCTGTGGATAGCAAAATATCTGGTTTCTTGCTGAGCTTGGCTGTACTAATTACAGTATATCCATCAAAATTGACAATATTCAATTTTTCAGAAACTAAGTTATACGTACCAAAACTTTTTCCTTTTGTAGATGAATTATAGAAATATATACTATGTTCATCTTGTCCTATAACCAATCCAAAGGGATACTTTTTAGATACGTCCATTGTATGATGTTCAAGATTAGCAGCATCCCAATAATGAACTTGTTGATTACTCTCTTTGAGATAATACCGTTCCACACTGGAACTTGCTATTTGATACAGTTTATCACCGAAATCTGCAGGTTTTAATGATTTAGTATAAGGTACAGCCTCCAAATCATTTTGCAAATCACCGTAGATGGTCTTCCCTTCAATTTGAAGTGCATCACAAACAACAATATTTCGCTTTTCTAGTGCATTGAAGCTGCTTGGTGATTTTAAACCACAGGAAATCAACAACACTAAACTTGGTATTAACAATTGGATTTTCATTAGATGAATTTATATACTTAAATTTTACTGATTGTCTGAGGGTGTTGGTTGGGATTCCTCATCTGGCATTGGTTCAACATGAGAATTATCAGAACCTTTATAAACCAAACCCCACAGAATACAAGAAGATCCACTTCCTGGACAGATTCTAACACCATTGGAGGTAGAAGCATGGTCTTTCTCGTTTGTACCCGCATAGGAATGCATAGACAAAAATACACATACCATAACACATAATGTGCTTATAGTTTTCACTAAAATAATTTTCATAAAAAATAGCTTAAATTAAATACAGCCTTGTAGCCCTTAGCTACAAGACTTGTTATAAAATAGAGTTAGGCTCCTGGTTCAGCTGGTGTATCCTGAGATTCGTCGTCCTTTCCAATTTCAATAAAGCCACTACCGTCGCCTTTTTCAATTGCACCCCAAAGAACGCAACCTTTGCCATCACCAGGACATACTTTCACGCCTGCATTTGATGCTTTCACCAAATCAATCTTAGAAATACCTACAAGAGTAAATATTACCGCCAATAAGGCAAGAGAATTTTTTTTCACTGTTTTCATAAAATTAGAAATTATTTATTGAATCCTACTCTATTTTAAAGCTTTTTCGGCAACTGCTTCTGTTGATCAACGATACAAATTTGGGCATTACCCATTACATCCACCACAACCTGAGGTTGTATTTTAAAATTTATTAATTAACTTACAACGCAAATTAATAGTGTTTAATGAAATTCTTTGATATATTCCCAACTTTCGCCGAATCCCCCTATTCCTATATTGTCGTACCGATTATATTGGTATGCAGCATCATTGGATTTTATAATAAATCGTTTTTCCATGCACTGATCCTGCACCCCTACGAAATAGCAAGAGGTAAGCGTATTCATACTTTGCTTACCTCGGCTTTGATTCATCGCAACTGGATTCACCTCTTGTTTAATTGTATTGTAATTTTTGGATTAGGGTATGATATGTGTGCTGTCTTAAATCAAGCACACGGAATTACTATTGCTTACGTCTTTACTATATTTATTTTTCTCCTTCTTATAATCCTACCAAATCTCATCCAAACACTTTTTAAAAAGAAAGACTTCACATTTACCGCTGTGGGTTCATCTGGCCTTTCCTTTGGACTATTCGGTTTTTCTGCACTATTTTTCCCTTTGCAAAAAATGAATCATTTATTCATTCCATGGATTCATAATTCAACGCACTATTGGATATATGCTTTACTAACATCAGTACTACTTTCCCTCATCAAAATATCCAAAATAAATAGATCCTTACACTTGGTCGCATTTGTTCTTGGCTCCATATTAGCACTAATTATGAGCCCCTATGCTATCGAATTGAAAGACGCATTTTAAGGTTTAAGATAATTCCATATGGATTCTAACCAATTTGTATTTTTCTCACCCTCCCGCTCCGATCCTCCTTCAATCTCCAACACTTCATTTGCATCCAACTCGCTAACATTAATTTCTTTTAATTTCTTTTCCATGATATCTCAATATTTATTTTTATCAAAATTCATGGAAAAGAGGCTGAGCTACCACAACCTAGCGTTATAGACTATAACTAGAAGTTTTAACATCGAAAAACTTCACAACTTCAAGTTATATTTATTAAATTAGGCCATTCGATAATTTGGGTTTTTAAAGAATGGCAAGAGAAGAAATCGGAACAATTATTAGGCAGAAAAGAGAAAGTCTCAGGATATCACAGGAAGCTGTTGCATTCGTTTTGGAGATATCACAGGCTGCCTATTCAAAAATCGAACGCAATGAGACGAAGCTAAAGGTAGAGCAGGTATACAAAATAGCGGATTATTTTGGTATCACGATCTATGAACTTTTACCACCTGCTTTGGCTAGCGATATAACAGGAGAGAATATATTTGGCTTAATCTATCATTATAGCAAACTTGTTCTAAAGAAAATAATTGCCTTATTTCAAGGGAAACGATCTCAAAGTAAAGCCTAATCCCCCGCTTACACTTCTCCTTATTTTTTAATAGACTTCAACACCTTATCCAATACTGGATCTTTCCCCTTGATAACATCATCAACACTCCGCACGACAGGAATATCCGGCATGACACCCCGCCCCGCTTCGTTTACTTGATAATAAGGTTTGACATCCATTAGGCCAAAACGCCAACGCAGATGGGAGTTTGGAAGTTTCAGCACTGGAAGAACTCCCGCAACTGTGCCACTAGCTGCCCCACCTGTCTCCTCGCCCACAAACACAGCCCGCTTCCCAACTTTTAGATTTGTAGCAATTAAACTCGCAGCAGAAAAAGTACCGCCATCAATCAATACAAATAAATCACCGCGATAGCGACTGCCTTTTGATTTCTCGACTTTGCTCCCTGTAAGGTGGGTATAATTTATCCCATCTTTGGAAAAGCTCTTTGTCCAGGATACTACAGCACTTGGAATAATAAATGGTGATAAAATGGGATAAGACCAGCCCGGCAATCCTTTTACCTGATAAAACGGCAAGTTGAATTTTGAGCTGATAACTGCCGGCTGAACAAATTGGAATTTATCCTCTTCCACTAAGTAACTGTATAGTTCACGGACATCGGACAAACGTCCACCCAAATTGCCACGAAGATCCAAGATCAGGTATTGGACCGAATTAAGCTCCAGCCGATCAAAAATCCTTCTATAGGCTTCTTTTGGACGTCCATACGAAAAGTCAACCACTTTCAATAAAGCAACACTACTATCGCCTTTAACAGGGAAAGAGAGCTGTTTACTCATTCTTTTTAGGTTGGCATTATACCCAAAGATTTTACGCTGCTTTTTTTGATCACTTTTCTTCTGATCAGGTTGGCTCACTTTTTTAACAACCGTGGTCCTTATCCCTGATTTAGCCTTTGTATCGACACTGTCAAACCTTCTGACCACAGTCCGCTGATATGTACTATCGGCGCGAGAAAACAAAACCGAAATAGAATCTTTATACCCCAGTTCCAATTGGTAATACCGCGGTAATAAACGCTCAAAAGCCTGATCGATAAATGTCGTATTATAGCCGTCCGACGTAAAGGTTGGACGATATTTTGTGTACAGATTTTGTGGTTGTATCCCCTCAATAGAAAGAATTTTAGAGCCTGCTACCAAACTTGAATCTAACGTTCCATTTTTTGAGAGATAGAGTGTATTTTCCTGCCAATGAAATCCCAGTTGTGAAAAGGGCCCCTTACTTTTTTGATAACGGACTTTATCCTTACCTTTCGGGTCAAATTTGGAAATAAGGGGACTCAGCGTCATATGCCCCTGCCGAACTTGAGCCAGTACAGATGCTAATGCCAACTGAAACTGATTGGGCAATAATGGCTGGCGGATCGCCCTACGAAGGCTGTCGAACTTACCCTTTAACTGATCTTCTCGCACATATAGAAACAAGTCTGGATGCATTTTCCATAAGTTATGCTCAACATAGTTGATGTCTTGCTGCATAGCTTCCACCGCCAGGGGAGTTTCAATAAATCGATTGTACTTCTCGACATTTGCACAGCTCAGCAATGTCAGCACATACACCAATACGAATAGATAAATAGTTGGCCTTTTCATTTGTAGTAAGATACAAAAAAAGCCTTCCAATTTTCATGAAAAGCTTTTCTCTATCGTTAATTACTAATCTTACTCTTTTTCTACTTGCATGTAGTTTAGTTCAAGTGGCGTCTTACGACCGAAGACTTTCACCATCACGATTAATTTCTTTTTATCTTCGTGGACTTCTTCGATTTCTCCGGTAAATCCGTTGAAAGGACCGTCGTTGACTTTCACTGTTTCACCCACATAGTAAGGAACGTTAATGGTTTCACCTTGCTCGGCCATTTCATCCACTTTACCTAGGATACGATTTACTTCTGCTTGGCGCAAAGGAACCGCGTTACCAGCTTTATCGCCCAAGAAACCAATTACACTATTGATATTTTTGATGATGTGCTCTAACTCACCGTCAAGAGCTGCTTCTAATAAAACATAACCAGGATAGTAGTTACGTTCTTTAGCAACTTTCTTACCATCGCGCATCAAGTAGTATTTTTCCATTGGAATCAACACCTGAGGAATCAAGTGCTCAATACCTAAACGGCTAACTTCGGCATCAATATATTGCTTTACTTTCTTTTCTTTACCACTTACAGCACGAACTACGTACCACTTTAAACCTTGATCTGCCATAAATAAATACGATTGAAAAATTAAGAAGCAATACCGTACAAGAATTCTAACCCTACGCTTGAAGCTTTATCCATTACAAAGACAACCAATGCAATAAGAAGAGACGCAACAAGCACAATAACAGCTGAACTTTGTAACTGAGACCATGTAGGCCAAGTCACTTTCTCAGTGATCTCTACATAAGAGTCTTTAAAAAAATCAAGTACTTTTGCCATTTTAGTTTATCTGTTTTTATAAGCACGGGCACCAGGACTCGAACCCAGACCAAAGGTTTTGGAGACCTTCGTTCTACCTTTAAACTATGCCCGTGTATTTCTTATTTTGTGATGCAAATATAGTGTTTTAAACCACTTTCTGCAAATCTTTTTTCACTTTTTTTTATTCTAATCCGATAAATCGCTTATCGAAAAAATAAGCTAATCAACCTCAGTCGATTAGCTTATTCTATGTGATTCTAAATCTTTATTAAAGACTAGATAATTTCAGTTACCTGACCAGCACCTACTGTACGACCACCCTCACGGATAGCGAAACGTAGACCTTTTTCCATTGCAATAGCAGAAATTAATTTCACGCTGATTGTAACGTTATCACCTGGCATAACCATTTCAGTACCTTCTGGTAAAGAGATCTCTCCAGTTACGTCAGTTGTACGGAAATAGAATTGAGGACGGTATTTGTTGAAGAATGGAGTGTGACGACCACCTTCAGCTTTTGACAATACGTAAACCTCAGCTTTGAAATGATCGTGAGGAGTTACTGAACCTGGTTTACAGATAACCATACCACGTTTGATATCAGTTTTCTCAATACCACGTAACAATAAACCTACGTTATCACCAGCCTCACCGTAATCTAAGATTTTACGGAACATCTCAACACCTGTTACTGTAGATTTCAAGTTCTCAGCACCCATACCTAAGATCTCAACTGGATCACCAGAGTTGATTACACCTCTTTCGATACGACCTGTAGCAACTGTACCACGACCTGTGATCGAGAATACGTCTTCTACTGGCATCAAGAAAGGTAAGTCAGTCAAACGTGGAGGAATTGGAATGTAGTTATCTACAGCATCCATTAATTCCATGATTTTCTCAACCCACTCAGGCTCACCATTCAATGCACCTAAAGCAGAACCTTTGATTACAGGGATATCATCACCAGGGAATTCGTAGAATGATAATAACTCACGAACTTCCATTTCAACTAAGTCTAACAACTCAGGGTCATCAACTAAGTCAGTTTTGTTCATGAATACTACTAACGCAGGAACACCTACTTGGCGAGCCAACAAGATGTGCTCACGAGTTTGAGGCATAGGACCATCAGTCGCAGCAACTACGATGATAGCACCGTCCATTTGAGCAGCACCAGTTACCATGTTCTTAACGTAGTCAGCGTGACCTGGACAGTCAACGTGTGCATAGTGACGGTTAGCTGTAGAATATTCTACGTGTGCAGTATTGATTGTGATACCACGCTCTTTTTCTTCAGGAGCAGAGTCAATTGAATCAAATGAACGAGCTTCTGACAAACCTTTATCAGCCAATACTTTAGTGATAGCAGCTGTAGTTGTAGTTTTACCGTGGTCAACGTGACCGATAGTACCAATGTTTAAGTGTGGTTTACTACGGTCAAATTTCTCTTTTGCCATGTTTATGCGAATTAGTAATTATAAATTATTTCTATTTGTTATATACTCTTGCTTAACTTTTACACAAGTACGAGCCAAAGATGGGATTTGAACCCACGACCTCTTCCTTACCAAGGAAGTGCTCTACCCCTGAGCTACTTCGGCTTACTAAAAAACCTTATTTACGTATTAATGCCCCCACCTTTAGATACATTATTATCAAAGAAGATAGAGACTAAATTTAATACTTGAAAAATTTGAGCGGAAGACGAGGTTCGAACTCGCGACCTATAGCTTGGAAGGCTATCGCTCTACCAACTGAGCTACTTCCGCTTAATAATTAGAAACTAGAGTAAATCTAACACCCTAATTAAAATAAAGTGTGGAGGGAGAAGGATTCGAACCTTCGAAGCCGAAGCAACGGATTTACAGTCCGTCCCATTTGACCGCTCTGGAACCCCTCCAGACCTGTAACTTTCGTTACATTTAGAGCCTCTTATCGGAATCGAACCAATGACCTACTGATTACAAGTCAGTTGCTCTACCAGCTGAGCTAAAGAGGCTTCTAATATCTTTATTTAAACTTACATTCTATCAACGTCTGACCAAGCATTTCTACCTTTTCAGCGAGTGCAAATATCGAATTTACTTTTGATTTCTGCAAGTTTATTTTTTATTTTTTTTCATTTAAAGAACTAAGCAAACTTTTGTTGTTTTGAACCGTTGTTCCCTTGTTTGCTGATGCAAAGATAGACACAAAACTCACTTTACAAAAATATTTGTCAAAAAAAAAAGACAGTTTTTGGCAATTATACTGATATGCAGCACAATAATTTTTGGTTCCATATTTACCTGTTTTGGTTATTTGGCTAATATACTATCTTTGGGCATGCAAATTTTACCGCAATCACTTTCAAAACTTACCCGATACTCCGTACTATTTACGGTACTTTTAATGGGATCGGCCGAATTGAAAGCTCAAAATATTATTCAAAAATTGAGTAAAAAATTTCTTTCCGCTGAAAGAGATTCGACACGTTCCGGTAGTTTTATGGTTTTACCGGCCGTTGGTTATGCGCAGGAAACGGGAGTTGAATACGGCCTGGCGAGCGCGTATAATTTTTATCTGGACAAATCTGATCCCAAAATCCGCACCTCCACCGTCACGGTCATGGGAACCTTTACATCCAATAGTCAGTCCAACTTCAAACTACAGACCGATCTTTGGACTAAAAACAACGACTACCATCTGATTAGTGAAATACGCTACCGTAATTGGCCCTTTAACTATTATGGCGTCGGTATGGACACTTGGAAAGCCGATGAAGAACGCATTGATCAAAAATTATTTCGCGTCAAACTCGAAGCTGAGAAAAAAATCAGCAACAACCTGTATTCAGGTATCAACATTCAATACGATAACTTCACCATTCGTAGCGACAGTGCCGATCGTATTTTCAATCATTCCGATCTTATTGGGAAGCATGGCGGACAACAGCTACTCATAGGTCTTTCGCAATTGTTTGACAATAGGGACAACGTTTCTTATACAACAAAGGGGTATTATGCTAAATTGCGGCTAGCCTATGCTCCAAAGTTATGGACAAGTACTGATTTTACGGGGGCAAACCTCGATGTAGATCTCCGTGGCTTTATTCCACTGCACAACCAAGTCACGCTGGCTCTGCAAGGAATCTTTCGTTCCACATTTGGAAAAACCGTCCCATTTTACAACTACCGTGAGCTCGGTGGAGACATGATGATGCGCGGTTATTACCTCGGACGTTATCGGGACAAGAATTATCTTGCCTCACAGGCTGAACTGCGTTATCGTTTCCATCCACGCTTTGGCATCGTTGGATTTTCAGGACTCGGATCGACCTTTTCCAAAGAAAATAGCAGCCGATATGTCGCAAGTTATGGTGGTGGTTTACGCTACTTCTTTAGTCTCGAACACAATAGCAGCATACGCTTTGATTATTCTTTTGGTGAACAAAGACCTGGAGAAAAGCGACAGTCGGGTTTCTATCTGTCCCTAAGTGAAGCTTTTTAATAAACAAGAGCATCCATATAGGCATGGATGCTCTTGTTTATTCTTGCCTAATGACATCCACTTTTTCCTCTCCTCTCTACTGCCCTAAAACTTCTGCTAAAATAGTTGATGCCCAACGGAACGCGGTAGATGACTGACCATCGACAGTCAAAAAGAGGTCGGAACAGAAGCCTAGATCGGAACAGCAGCTTAAAATCGAATCAGGAAATTCTCTTTTCGCTGTCCTTTTCTAAAGTAAACCAACCCAATTCGGTATAGATCTATCGTAACTACACTATGATCATCCTCCTTCAGCTTATTCCAATAGACTTCCCTTTTCACTGATAAATGGGGCTCGTTTATAATTAATAGATCTCGATCCCCAATATTTTCCAAAAAATTCAGGTCAAGATCGTCCTGGTCAATATAATAAATATGTCGGTACGCATAACGTCCACATTGGTCGTGCAAAAGACTCCTATAACTTTCGCGCGGATGATCGGCCCAGTAGCTAAAATTGTCGTAAGCAAATGTCCTTAATAATCGATCGATTAATGCATACTTTTTCTGTTCTACCTTGCTCTCGTTTTGAATAGTTTGTGGTAATTCTGAAACGCTCGCTTTGGATGTCTTTTGATAAATTACTTCGTCTACCAATTTATAAACAAAAGGAGAATGGGTCCCATGGCGACTATGGGATACAAAATAATGTCGCCAATACTTAAGCATGTAGTTCATTTCGCTGCAAACATCGCTAAATTTTATGATTTTTCACATGGAACATTAGGTTTTAGTTTGCAGGAATGCCCTCCTAAAACTGAAGCACAAAAACACTCCCCTCGCCTTCTGTACTATTGAGGAAAATAGTTCCCTTGTGCAAAAGCATAATCTGTTTGCTCAGGGTAAGGCCGACCCCTGTACCCGTCTTCTTCGTTGTAAAAAATGGTGTAAAGATCTGCTCCTGAAGATCAGCAGGAATTCCTGCCCCGTTATCTTCAATCCGAATCTGCACCTTTCCGTCTACTTCAAGAGCAGATAAACTAATATAGGCTTCTTCCCTATTTTTAACCGCATCTATTGCATTCAACATTAAGTTGATAATAACCTGCTCGATCAAATTGACATCGGCAGATAAGATTAGCCGTGTATTTTTCAGAATAATATCGACATCAATATTTTTCTGGATCAAGGTTGGTTCAAGCAGCTGATAGATATGCTCAAATAACTGCGAAATTTGGATCGGCGCTAGCTGAGGCTGATCGACTTTATTGATCATACGATAACTCTTCGCAAAATGTAAAAGTCCTTCGCTACGACGTTTGATGGTGGAAATACCTGTTTTTAGATCATCAATATCTTCAGCTCCTTTAAAATGGTCCAAACGACCGTTTAAGGTTTCAGCAAGTGAGCTGATCGGAGCGATGGAATTCATGATTTCATGTGTCAGTACACGTAATAATTTATGCCATGCCTTTGTCTCAGTCTCATCAATTGCTTCGTTGATATTTTGGTACACCACAATGCGAAACAAAGCGTCCTGTGTCTCAAAGCTTGAGCTCTGAATCAATAATTTTATTTTTCCTTTACTTGACTGAACGGACTCCATCTGCTGCTGTCCATTTTCAAGCAACATGGTTTTTTCATAAAGATCATTGTTTTTTTTCTTCAATCCCGTGATATTTCCAAGGTGTGGCAAATGAAATAGCTGTTTGAAAGCTTCATTTACCCACATGACCTTACCACTATCCATCTCATAAAAGATAATCGCCGAATTCAGCATATTGATCACACGATCCAGGTATTGGTGCTGAATCTCCTGCTTAATGCTGATCTCCTTATAAGTCTCGTTGATCTGATTAAAGGCCATAAAAAGCTGCCCTTCCACTGACTTTGTATTTTTCACCAAGAAGCGTCTGGTAAAGTCGCGGTATTTGACCGCTTCGGAAAACTCAATCAGCTGCCTGGCCAAAAAATTATACTGTGCATATAGGTTAAAACCCAGGTATAGCATCATACAAAAGATCAAAGCCGCCTGTACATATTCTCTTTTAAGTAGCAAATAAGCGCTCACAAGTGCTGCTACCAGCAGTAAGATAACCTTGATTGCATTTAAGATTTTTCCGTGCCTCATCGACTAAATATCATATTTCTCCAAACGTCTATAAAGTGCCGCCCTGGTAAGCCCTAATTCTTTTGCAGCTTTACTGATATTTCCGTTATAACGTTCAATCGCCGATTTGATTGCTTTACGTTCCAATTCTTCCAGATTTTGACTGCTGGGACTGGATTCGACAACGCGGTTATCTATTTGTTGTTCTATTGGCGAGAAAAAAAGATCATTTCCAGCTATACTGAGCTGATCAGCCATAATAACAGCACGCTCGATGCTGTATTGGAGTTCTCGGACGTTGCCGGGAAAATGATATGCGCACATTTTTTTTACCGCATCTGGTTCAAAGCCTTCAATCCGCTTATTGTATTTCTTCGAATAAATATCGAGAAAATGATTAGCCAATAGCTTGATATCCTCTCCTCGTTCACGTAAGGGCGGTACCTGAATTTCAACGGTATTGATCCGATAAATTAAGTCTTTTCGAAAACGGCTTTCATCTGCAAGCTGTTTCAATGGCACATTGGTTGCTGAGATCAAGCGTATATCCACCGATATTGGTTGATAGGAACCCAACGGTGTAACCTGTCTATTCTGCAGTACGGTTAACAGTTTGGCTTGTTGCTGCAAAGAGATATTACCAATTTCATCGAGGAACAATGTTCCCCCATTTGCAGCTTCGAATCGACCTTGGCGGTCTTCACGTGCATCTGTAAATGCGCCCTTCTTATAACCGAAAAGCTCACTTTCAAATAACGTTTCTGTCAGCGCCCCGACGTCAACCTTTACATAAGTCCGATCTGAACGTAAGGATCTTCGCTGAATGGCTTGAGCAATCAGGTCTTTCCCGGTCCCATTTTCACCTAATATTAATATATTCGCATCTGTGGGGGCAATTTTCTCCAATTTATATTGCAATTCGTCCATAACAATGGAATTACCAATCAAATCAGGACTGCTCCCACTACTGAGCAAGGAACTTTTACTTTTCTTTTCTTTATTTTTTGATTCGGCAAGAGCGCTTTCTATCGTTGCCAATAATTGCTCATTTTCCCAAGGTTTCACGACAAAATCCGATGCTCCCTGTTTCAGCGATTTTACAGCGAGATCAACAGCTCCATAAGCGGTAATCATAATGACATGTACCTGTGGAAACTTTTCTTTGATCCGGGACAACCAATATAATCCCTCATTACCGGTATTAATCGTACTTTTAAAATTCATATCTAAAAGCACCAGATCATAAGGTGTCTTCTCCAGATGTGCTATTAGATTCTCCGGATTGGGTTCAACTTGAATATGACTAACTTTAGGTTTAAGCAAGATTCTTGCCGCAGTTAATAAGTCCTGGTCATCATCAACGACTAAAATAGATGCTTTTTTCATACTTCCTGACTTCATTGAAGATACTAAGATAACTATAAATTCAACGAGCCTGCGTAATAATCATTGATATATTTTTGCAGCAGCCATTCATACTGTTTGACGACCAATTGAATCTGGCTGTTATCGAATTTATTTTTTGCGGTCAAAAAAATCACTGAATTACTGTTTCCCAATTCGAAAACTACCTTGGCAATACGAAAAGATTCCGCGTAGTTTTCATTTTGACTACGTAATTGTGTAATCATGTTACTTGCATTCTGCAAGTTAAAAACCGCATTGGACGTCGCCGACCGCAAAACATTTTGTTGGATCTCTTTTTGAAATCTAGCCGTCTGCAGATCTAATTTTGCCAAGCGGACGTTGTTATAAACTTGCAAATGATTAAAAATCGGAACAGAAAGATTGAGAGAAATATACTTTCCTACGTTATTACGCATTTGTGACCAATACGTTCCCTGAATTCCCAATTTAGAATAATTTGACCCTAAACCAGCGCTCAGACTCAATGACGGATAATAGTATGATTTTGCAATCTTAATATCCCGCTCCGCCACTTTGATCCGATAATCCAGCGCCTGTATATCGGGCAATTGATCAACGGCCATTTCATAGAGCTGTTTCGCATCCAGTCGTTGCCCGCTTTCTTTTATTCCGAGGTTATCCAATTCGCCCAATTGATTTTCATCCATATTTAGTAAGGCAGCAAGCTTCACGCGGCTACTGTATAGTAACTGACGATTATTTTCAATCGTGTTGACATCATTTGCCAGTTGTCCTTTCAGATCAAAGTAATCCCCAGGATTAATTGCACCTTCCTTATGCATACTCTCCGCACGTCTGACCTGTTCTCGGGTTACTTCAGTCTGCATTTCTGATTGCCGCAATATATCCTGAGCAGTTAAGCTTTGGATATAAGCGGTAATAACGTCCAGTTTTAACGCATTAATCTGCGTATCAAAAGTCAATTTACCGGCAGTCTTTGCATCAGCACGCATCCGGATATCGTGAAATAAACGGAACCCTCTAAATATTGGAAGGCTTGCGCCCAAAGAAAAATTTCCTGTTGAGTTGTTGGATGAAATATATTGAAGGGTCGAATTATCCTGAGATCTTCCTGATGTTAGGCTATGTTGTAGGCTTGCATCAACATCGGGAAGTCTATTCGCTTTAGCCTGTGCTAAATTCACCTCCGCACGTCTCACATCGAGTTCATTCTGCAATAAGGTTGGATTGGCCTTTATTGCCAACTGAATACACTCAGCTAAGCTCCGCTTGGTAATTTGTTTATCGTCGACCGCTGCAATTGTTGCTGTGCCAGCCACTCTTTCCGTTAGTCGCTGCTCCGTCTGTTGCGCCCCTGCCTTGGCATAACTCAATAAAAAGCATAATGTACTATATATATAGACTCTCTTCATATCCATTTTTTATTTTCTTGCTGACCATCGCCATGCCAAACAACAAAAACACTAACTATCAAATAGATACAAAAAACATATTTTCAAAAATGTTCATTAATGAACAGTCGGTGTGCGTAGTTGGACAATAGCAAAGACAAACTGTATAAATAGCAGAATAATTCAAATCAAGTTCGATAGTTATTCTTCCATTCAATGGATATCAGTCGGAGCTTGTTCGGACTTTTTTCGGTCACAACCGAAGAAGCACCGAAGAAGTACCGAACAAGCTCCGACTAAGCACCGACTAAGCACCGAACAAGGGTCGAGTAAATAACGAAAGTAATATAGTTAAATCCTAAATTTTAACAGACCATTTTTACCAACCTTTAGGACCGATCGGTCAATATAGCGACCTACCTCTTACCTAAGTTACCCCAACAGAGTAACCTTTGCCCCACCGGAACTAATGTGCTTCACGGCAGTTAGCTTATATTTGCTAAAAGTGCTTCAGTTGACGCCCAAAACAGCAAAAAACTTCCAGTTGTACGCCTTCGTACAAGAAGTGTCCGCTATCGAACACCAAGCTTAAAACTAAACAAAACAAGAACCTATCAATCAATAATTTACATTCTTGGCACAGCTTTCATAGTTACATACAAAATTGATATTAAATTATGGACAGACCTTTAGAAAAGAAGAAGTGGAATAGCAAACGTATCATGACTATTGTGGGGGTTGCTGGCTTAGTTGGATTGATCAGCGCCAGTTTCTATTTTACCTCCGGCAAAAGCAAACTGAATGTTGAAGCTGACCGCATCTCTATCGTCGAAATAAAAAATGGAAACTTTCAGGAATTTATCCCTATAAATGGCACTGTGCTTCCTATTAGCAGCATATACCTCGACGCTTCTGTCGGTGGACGTGTAGAAGAAAAGTTTGTAGAAGATGGCGCTATCTTAAAAAAAGGGGATGCAATCATGCGTCTTTCCAATACCGATCAGGAGCTTACCTTGGTACAACAAGAAACACAAGTGCTGAATCTATTGACACAGTCCCAAATAGCGCAGACCAATGCACAACAAGCATCGATTAACAACCGCAACCAAATGGCTGATGTAGAACAAGCCTATAGAGAAGCAGAACGTGTCTATAACCTCAATAAAAAATTACTCGCTGAGAAAGCCATTGGCACACAAGAGTTCGAAAAATCAAAGAACGAATACAACTATCAAAAAGAGCGGGTCAACTTGACCAAACAGATCCTAAAACAGGACGAAATCTCCAATGCGCAAAAAACTAATCAGGATAAGCAAACTTATCAACGTACACAGAGTGCATTGGAACTGATGAAAAGAAAAATTGGTGATCTGATCGTTAGAGCGCCTGTTGACGGACAATTGACAGCTTTCGATGCAGAAATCGGACAAAACAAAAATGCAGGAGAACGATTGGGACAAATCGATGTTTTGACAGGATTCAAAGTGCGTGCTGATATTGACGAACATTATATCAACCGTATTTTCCCAGATCTACAAGGTGAATTTTCTATCGGTGAAAAAACCTACAAACTCCGTATCAAGAAAGTCTATACACAAGTTACCAATGGACGCTTCCAGGTTGACATGGAATTTATCAATGATGTTCCAAAAGGGATTCGTCGTGGACAAACTTTGCAGATACGTTTAGCGTTAAGTGACGAGACAAAAGCATTATTACTGGCAAAAGGAGGATTCTATCAACAGACCGGTGGTAATTGGATCTTCAAATTGGATAAAAATGGAAGCACAGCGTATCGTGTGGATATCCAACTAGGAAGACAGAATCCGGAATATTATGAGGTCATCAAAGGTCTACAACCTGGAGATAAAGTTATTGTATCAAGCTACGAAACGTATGACAAGGTACAGGAGCTGAATATTAAAAAATAAAAATCGCATAGCGGCTATTGAAAAGACAATGCATGCAGTCCTTTCAATAGCCACTATGCAAATAACAGAAGGACAATGATAAAGAACGTGATCAAAACTGGAATTCGTTCCTTGCTTACAAACAAGAAGTTTACACTTCTGAATATTGCTGGACTAAGTATTAGTCTAGCAGTGGTTATTGTCATTGCCCTTTGGATTACGGACGAATTGTCCTTTAATAAAGTCTTCAATAATGCGAATCGAGTCTATGAACTGTCAACAAACTTCGATAAGGAAAATGACCAATTCGTTCATGCTGCACCACCGCCAATTGCACTATATGGAAAATTAAAAATTCCCGCAATACAAGAGGCTTGCCGCATAAGTGCTGGGCAGGACATACAGTTCAATAAAGATGAACTGATGGCCAGCGAACATGGGGTGTATGTTGACAGTACCTTTAACAGCGTATTCGATGCTAGTACAGAATCATTGACTCCCGAAAAGTTATTCCAAGGAAAACAATCGATCGTTATTACAGAAAAGATTGCCAATAAATATTTTAAAAATGAAAACCCATTAGGACAAACGCTCTCTTTAGAAGTTGACCCTATTCTGAAAACTGGTAAACAGCCTTTTCTAATTACAGCAGTCATCAAAGACTTCCCTAGCAATAGTTCCATTAAGGCTGATTATCTATTACCATTTGAACTACTGGCCAGTCTATCCAAAGAGCCTCTGGATGAAAAATGGGGCAATTTTCAATATTACATTTATTTTTTGCTAAAGCCAGGGGCCGATCCGGATCAGGTGGCACAGCAGCTTACCGCCATTCAAAAAGACAATTTTCAAGGAAATCCGCTGTATACCAAATTTGCATTCTTCCTACAGAAAATAACACAAACAAATCTATATACCCCTAAAGGTGAGGATAGCGGTATGCAGTCCGTTTATATATTTGCAGTCATTGCCTTTGTTATCTTACTCGTTGCCTGTATTAATTACGTCAATTTGGTTACGGCCCGAGTTACAAAAAGAATAAGGGAAATCAGTATTCGTAAAATTATTGGCGCTAAGAGAAGTCATCTTTTTCTTCAATATCTGACCGAGTCTGCGGTGCTGTTTTTGATTTCATTAGGTATTGCTACCCTACTCGCTTATCTAGCCATTCCATTTTTTAATGTGCTCGCTGAAAAAAACATTCAATTCAGCCTTCTTTCGTCCGAACTGTGGTTTATCTTTCTACTCACCTTTATAACAACCGTATTAATTGCAGGAATCTACCCTGCTATACTTTTCTCAAGCAACAAGGTGTTGAGCCAGCTAAAAAATAACAGCACACTATTTGGCAACAAAAATAATCTACGAAAAGGACTTGTTGTCCTACAATTCTGCTGCACGGTCATACTGATTATCACTACTTTTATTTTTGAGAAACAGTTGCGCTATATGCGCCACAAGGATTTAGGATACAACAAAGAAAATATCTTTTTATTTGAACAGAAAAACTTCTTGACGCATTACGAAGCAATCCGAGACGAACTGCAGCGTCAACAGGGTATTTTAGGAGTTACCGCCGCCAGCAACGACATCAGTAACATCGGATCTGAAACCGCCGATATTAATTGGGATGGGAAAGACCAACTGCAGTCTAATTTTTTCATTAGACGCGTTGCTATTGATCCAAACTTCACTTCTGTTTTAGACATTAAATTAGCCGAAGGAGCTGGTTTTACAAAAACTCCTTCCGATAGCAGTCATGCACTACTGAATGAAACTGCAATTAAACAAATGGGCTTAAAAAATCCCATTGGTAAAACCATTACTTTTCAGGGAAAAAGACTGACCATTGTGGGCGTCATGAAGGATTTTAATTTTAATGACCTAAAAACAGCTATAAAACCTTGCATCTTTTTTTCCGGTATGGGTTATGCACTTGGCGGAATGTATATCAAGACCAGCCCAGGACATGAAGAACAAGCGCTTGCTGCCGTCCAAAAGCTATGGAACAAATACAACCCCCAATCAACCTTCAATTATGCCTTTATGGATGAATCTTTTGATAAAATGTATAAAAAGGATATTATCCATGGAAAACTTGTTCAGTTATTTGCCGCTATAACCATTTTACTTTCATGTATCGGATTATCCGGGCTTGTATTGTTCAGCACAGAATCTAAACTGAAAGAAATTGGAATCCGTAAAACCCTAGGTGCATCGAAACAGGATATTGTTATGATGATCGGTAGAGATTATATGATCCCAGTGATCGTGTCCTTCCTTATTGCTTTTCCGATTTCCTGGCTGATTATTTCCAAGTGGCTTGACAATTATGTTTACCGCACATCAATAGATCCTTGGGTTTTCTTATTAGCGGCGATAACAACTATTTTATTGGTTGTTCTTACAGCCGGTTCAGTTTCGCTCAAAGCGGCAATGGTCAACCCTACAAAAATTTTAAGAGACGAATAGAGTAATAAAATAAATAATACAAGATATACGATGATTAAAAACTTTATTAAAACCGCACTTCGTAACCTTTGGAAAACCAAAGGTTACAGCTTTCTCAATATTTTTGGACTGGCGGTCGGGATTGCTGCGGCATCGTTGATTTTTTTATGGGTTGAAAATCAGTTGAGCTTCAACGATAATTTCGCCAACAAAAAGGATATCTACATTGTCAAATCAAAACAGACATACGATGGAGCCACCTATGTATTTGAATCTACCCCAGGACCCTTTGCCCAAAGCATAGCGAAAGAAATCCCAGGCATCAAGCATGCAGTACGCATAAGCTGGAATTCGCCAATGCTGTTTTCCGTCGGAGACAATAATATATTTCAAAATGGTGTATATGCCGATGGAAGCATCGCTGATGTGCTATCCCTTGCATTTCTTGAAGGGGATCGAAAGACTGCCTTTGATCAGGTCAATAACATTGTATTATCAGAAACTGCAGCGAAGAAATTATTTGGCAACCGTCCTGCCTTGGGAAAAACCGTCAAAACAAACAATAGTGAGCCATTTATTATTGCGGGGGTAATCAAGGACCTCCCCAAAAATAGCAGCTATGATTTTCAATGGCTCATCCCTTTCAAAAAATTTGAAGCAGGTCAGGATTTTCTAAAAAATTGGGGGAACAATAGTGTTCAAACGCTGGTTCAGGTCGAAGATAATGCCAACGTCGATCAGATTAACAAGCAGATGATGGATTTCGTCAAACACAAGACCAATGGTGAAGTCACTTTTTCACAGAATTTCCTCTATCCAATGGAACGTTGGATTACCTACAATCAGTTTGATAACAGTGGTATTGAAAAAGAAGGTGGCATTAAAAATATCCGTTTATTTACCTTCATTGCATGGGTTGTCTTGCTGATCGCCTGTATCAATTTCATGAATCTTGCAACTGCAAGATCTGAAAAAAGAGCAAAAGAAGTTGGGATGCGCAAAGTGGTTGGTGCAAGTCGCAAATCGCTCATTGTGCAATTCTTGGGAGAATCCCTTGTTTTGGCAATTATTTCCTCTCTTGTTGCTATATTACTAATCTATATCTTCATCAGGCCGTTCAACACCATGATAGGCCAGGATCTTCAGGTTAATCTTTTAGCCCCCTCACACCTGCTATTTTTAACGACAATAACATTAGCATGTGGATTATTTGCAGGTAGCTATCCCGCATTTTTCCTTTCGGCATTCAAGCCGCTTTCAACGATCAAAGGGGCGAAACAGAAGGCCGGTAGTGGAAGTCTCGTCCGTAAAGGGTTGGTCATCCTGCAATATACAGCCTCAGTTGTTTTAATTATCTGTACCATTATCATCTACCAACAGATTCAGCACAACAAGAACAGAGATCTCGGTTTTGATAAGAGTCAGGTGTTGACTACAGCGCTACAAGGCGATATGGCCAAACATCTGCCACTCATTAAAAATCAATTATTAGCAACTGGAGTTGTGCAAGAAGTCGGTGTCAGTGACATGAGTATCCTCAATATCAACTCCAATACGTCCGGTTTTAGCTGGGAGGGAAAAGATCCAAATGCCAGTATTTTGATTGGTATGTTACTTTCTGATGAGGGCCTTATTCCAGCTTTAGACTTAAAACTTTTTGACGGTAGAAATTTTCATCAAAATTTTGTAGGCGACAGCACATCGGTTGTCATCAACGAAGCATTTGCAAAACTGATCAAAAAAGATGGCCTTGTGGCCGGTAACATCATCAGCTACGGTGAGGCAAAGTTTACCATCGCCGGTGTCGTCAAGAACTTCGTTTATAACAATGTGTATGCCGATCCTGAGCCGATGCTGTTTCTACCAATGAATAGAGATAATGGGATTATGACCATCAAGACAAAGGCTGGAGTAGATTTACCAGATGCCATTCAACAAATCGAGAAGGTCATCGTCAAAAATAACCCAGGCTTCCCTTTTGACTATAAATTTTTAGATGATAGTTTCAATAATAAGTTTAAAGCGGAGCTTTTTGTACAGCAACTATCCAGTGTATTTGCACTGATGTCTATCATTATATCCTGCTTAGGTCTATTTGGTTTAGCCGCCTTTGCAACAGAGCAACGCGCAAAAGAGATCAGCATTCGTAAAGTCTTGGGCGCCTCTGTTTCGGGACTTATCCAAATGCTCAACCGTGAATTTGTCATTCTTGTAGCAATATCATGTATCATTGCCTTTCCTATTGCGTGGATGATCATGAGCAAATGGCTAACTAATTATGCACATCATATCGATATTTCCTGGACCATTTTTATCATCAGTGGTCTGACAGCTATTATCATTGCCCTATTGACCATCAGTTCACAGGCATTTAAAGCAGCGATAGCCAATCCGACAAAGACTTTAAGAGATCAATAAACACTAAAAAAGAATTTAATAACAGAAACAGTAACTGTCCAAAGCAATTTCGCCAAGGATACAAAACATAAAAACCATGAGCACAAAAAATATGATCAAAATCACAAATCTTCAAAAGTATTACCGCACAGAAGAAGTTGAAACCGTCGCATTAAACAACCTCAATATCCATGTCAAAGAGGGAGAGTTTGTTGCTGTAATGGGGCCTTCGGGCTGTGGGAAATCGACTTTACTCAATATCATTGGTCTATTGGATGATTTGGATGAAGGAAGCTATCTGTTCAACGAGATTGAAGTTGCCAAATTCAAAGAACGCGGTCGCTCAGATCTTCGCAAACATAATATTGGTTTTGTGTTCCAGAGCTTCAATTTGATCGATGAGCTGACCGTATTTGAAAACGTGGAACTTCCACTGGTTTATACCAATGTTCCAGCAGCAGAACGCAAAAAACGTGTAGAAGAAGTTTTGGAAAAAGTGCAGATCATGCACCGTCGCAATCACTTCCCACAACAGCTTTCCGGAGGTCAACAGCAACGTGTGGCTGTCGCTCGTGCGGTTGTCAATAATCCCAAACTGATCCTTGCCGATGAGCCTACGGGTAACCTCGATTCCAATAACGGAAACGAAGTTATGCAACTCCTGACTGAATTGAACGAGGCTGGCACAACCATCGTCATGGTAACACACAGTGAGCACGATGCAAAATTCTCTGACCGTGTAATCCGCATGCTAGACGGACAAGTGATTATGGAAACAACTTCTGTATAAGACAACTCATATATAACCAAGATATTACTCCTAATAACCTATAGATGATGAGCACGATTAAATTAATTTTCAGACAACTATGGCGCAACCGTCTTTTCACATTTTTAAATGTATTTGGGCTTGCCATCGGAATAAGTGCCTGTTGGCTAATTTTCCGTATCGTCAATTATGAATTTAGTTTTGACCAGCATCATCCAGAAAGTGAGCAGATTTACAAGGTCCATACCTCCTATGAGGAAAGGGATAAATTGGATCATTTCGATGGTGTTCCCGCACCATTACCGGCATATATCAAGGAAAACTTTGTCAATGTTGAACTGACAGTACCCATCTTTAAACAATACTTCGAGCGTGTCAGTAATAATCGCGGAGCGCAGAAAATAGAGTTTGAAGATCAGCCCGAAATCATCGGTACCACGGGAGACTATTTCAAAATGACACCTTATGTTTGGTTAGCTGGCGACCAAAGGAATATACTAAAAAATAGCCATGAAGTCATCCTGACAGAATCGCGGGCTAAATTGTATTTCCCAAACACGTCAATAGACCAAATCATAGGACAGACCTTATCCTATGATAGTACATTGTACAATGTCGCCGGTATTGTAAAAGATCTAGCGCATCCAAGCAGCTTTTTGGGTAAAGAATTTATCCGGATTCCAGAACAGGAATGGAATAGCACAAACTGGAACAATTCAAATTCCAATTGGCAGCTCTTTATTAAGGTAAAATCATCGGCTTCCCTTCCTAACCTCATAAAGACAGCCGACAAAAAGGCGTATGAGATGACACATGCTGAATTTGACAAGTTTGGATTTAAAATGCATGTAAATACAGTTCCTTTAAAAGACTTACATTTTACTTCTTACGCGCAAAATAATGTTGATCAGAAAATAATGTACGGTCTTATCGGCATAGGTATATTTTTGCTCTTACTCGCCTGTGTCAATTACATCAATCTCGCTACAGCCCAAATTCCACAACGCGCCAAGGAAATTGGTATCAGAAAGACATTGGGAGAAAGCCAGAAAAGAATTACAAAGTCCTTTCTGCTAGAAACATTCTGCATTACGGCTTTTTCGGTGCTTTTATCTTGGCCTTTACTTATTCTCATTCAAACAGTTTTAGCAGCATATATTCCCGATCAGCTCAAGCTATATCCAGATCCCTGGGGTGTATCGCTATTTTTAGCAACACTTACAATTACGATTACCTTAATTTCCTCAGGTTATCCGATTTTATTGACAAACAAAGTCAAGATTGTTGAAGTCATTAAAATCTCGAATGCGCAAACGCTCAAATTTGGCAATCTTTCTTTTCGAAAAATGCTCATTGTTTTTCAATTTTTGATTGCCCAGCTATTTGTTATTTCAACTTGCATCATTGGTCTACAATTGAAACATGCACTACAGAATAACTACGGCTTCGATAAGGATGCGATCATTACCCTACGTTTCCCGAGTAAAAGCTATCAGGACAGTAATGTTGATCCTTTTGTTTTCAAACAAGCGATTAAGCACATCGCAGGTGTAGAGCAGGCTTCCTTGGGGCATCTGCCCATGAGTAACGACCATTGGGGAAATGCCTTGTTTGCCAAAAGTGATACGGGACAGGTACAAGCCGATGTACAAATGAAATTTGTCGACCAAGATAACTTTAAGCTCTATAATTTTAAAATGCTTGCTGGCCGCCCGCTGCAATTGGCCGATACCAGCACAGGCATCGTGTTAAACTTAGCCAGCGTTCAAAAATTAGGTTTTAAATCTGCTGAAAATGCTGTAGGGAGCTTTGTTACGTATACCGACAAACAGCGTCAGATTGTGGGGGTAACCGACAATTTTCACACAAAAAATCTCCATGCAGCCATTCAGCCTGTCGTTATGCTGAGTTCCATTAAAAAATGGGAATTAAACAGACTAAGTGTCAAACTCAATAATAATTCAGCTACCTGGCCCGAAACATTAAAACAGATTGAAAAAGAATGGCAAAAATATTATCCAAAAGCGCCATTCAAATATGATTTCTATGATCAGCAAATCAAAGAACTTTATAGCAGTGATCTAAAATTCTCGAAGATCATCAATCTATTTACATCGACGACAATTCTCATCAGCTGCCTGGGATTGATCGGCCTGGTTACCATCACGACGGTACAGCGTACAAAAGAAATTGGTATTCGAAAAGTGTTGGGAAGTACGGTACTGGGGATTATTGGATTATTATCAAAAGATTATATCAAACTTATACTCATTTCTATTTTGATCGCTACCCCAATTGCTTGGTGGGCGATGCACAAATGGTTGAATGATTTTGCTTATAAAATAGATCTATCCTGGTGGATGTTTATCATTCCGGCAGCCGCAACCCTACTTATTGCATTTTTTACGATGAGCTACCAATCCATAAAAGCAGCGCGTGCAAACCCAGTAAATAGTTTAAGAGATGAATAAAATAGTAAAGAAGCTCAATAGTGATCAAGGAGAATGATGGGAATCAGTCATGATCCCATCACAATCCTTGTTTTGAATAAAGCGCCACAAGGAGTGACAAAAAAACAAAATTAATCAAAGAAAGCCTATCACCATGATAAAGAACTATTTAATAACCGCAATTAGAGAATTAAGGAAAAGAAAATTCTATACCGCGATCAATATATTAGGTCTGTCGGTCAGCCTTACTGCCTCCATATTAATTATTTTCTGGGTACAGGACGAAAAGAGCTTTGATAAATTCCACCCAGACTTTGAACAGATCTACAAAGTCAATTCTCATTTGGATCCCGAGCACAACGGTTCGATATGGGGGACATCCCCCGGGCCTATAGGAAACTATGCCCAAAATGTACCAGAGGTAGATTACGCAACGCGTGTTTCACAGGATTACAATACCACGTTGGTCAATGACAAACTGAAACGTCCGGTAACTGATATGAACATCTATTATGTCGATGGTAATTTTTTCAAGATGTTTCATTTCCCCTTGAAAGAGGGCTCGCTTGCAGGTTTTCAGGAAAATTATAAACAGGCACTTATCACCCCATCAACTGCTGAAAAACTTTTTAGTACGCAAAAAGCCATTGGAAAAACTTTCCGTTATCAGAAAGATCTCTTCACCGTAGCAGGTATCCTAAACGATATTCCACAAAACTCCTCGATGCAATTCGATGTCGTTATCCCACTGGGGTATCATGCACAGCGGTTTACAAACTGGGGCGGTAACGGTAAATGGAAAACAATAGATGAAGATATGGGCAACTATAGTTTTTCAACGTATATTAAAGTCAAACCTCATGCTTCTGCAGCACTTATCGGAAAATCGGTCACAGACACTTATACCAAAGCCCGCGACGGTGAAAACTCGACTATATTTGTTTTAGATCCACTCAAAACCATGCATTTAATCGCTCCTGACGGAAATAAATCGACACTTCGCATGGTTCAGATTTTTGGGATCATTGCGATATTGCTCCTGGTGATCGGTGCGGTAAATTATGTCAATCTAAGTACTGCAAGAGCATTGGATCGGGCGAAAGATGTTGGTATCCGTAAAATAATCGGCGCCAACCGTCTCCATTTATTCCTACAATTTATCACCGAAACTGTTGTTGTATTTCTTTGTTCACTACTGATCGCTTTCATCCTTATCGTGATCCTTCATACCGGATATAATCAGATCGCACAAAAATCAATCAGTCTATCTTTCCATAACACAACGATATGGCTGTATATTGGGGCAGCAATTATAGGCACATTGGGACTGTCCAGCATATATCCTGCGATACAGCTTTCCTCGTTCAATCCCATTCATTCGTTAAAAGGAAAATCAATAAAAGGTGTTTCCTCGAATACCATGCGTAAAATATTGGTGGTTTTCCAGTTTACGCTCTCCGTAACGCTAATTGTATGTACGCTGATTATTAAAAAGCAATTGGACTTTATCCAAAAGATCAATTTGGGGTATGATAGAGATCATGTACTAACGCTTGGTCTTCCTGAGGAGGCTTACAAACATATGGACGCGATACGTGCTGAACTAAAAAGCAATGAGGCGATACAAGGGGTTTCCCTATCAAGTTTATACAACATGACCGATTTTGGAAATGCCACGGGCGATATCGATTGGCCCGGCAAGTCCAAAGACAACAAACTCATTGTTGCTCAAGCGACCATCGATAAGGATTTTATTCCTTTGATGAACATGCAATTCCTGGAAGGAAAAAACTTTAGCGGAATGCCGGTTGATTCGTCCGGCTATATCATCAACGAGACTTTGGCGAAACAGATGGGATTAAAACCGCCGTACGTGGGATCCAATATGAGTTTCCACGATTTCCCTGGACAAATTATCGGTGTTGTGAAAGACTTCCACTTCAAATCCATCAAAGATAAAATAGGCCCAATGGTCTTCTGGACGCGCTGGGGATCGGGCACACTTTATGTTAAAACGAGTACGACAAAAGCCCCTGAGGCCATTAAAGTTTTAGAAAAGATCTATAACCGCTATCCATCAGACGCCCCTTTCAAATATACTTTCATTGATCAGCAATTTGATAGTCTATATAAATCCGAGCAGCGCACAGGTTTGTTGTTCAATATTTTCGCTGGCATCGCCATTTTTATATCTGCTTTAGGTCTGTTTGCGTTGGCAACTCACGAAGCGCAAATGCGTGTAAAGGAAATTGGCATCCGTAAAGTTCTTGGCGCTAGCACCTTTGGAGTCGTCCGGCTATTGGGGAAAAATTTCGTGATACTCGTCTCCATTTCCATTCTGATTGCCTGCCCTATTGCAGTTTACCTGATGAAACAATGGTTAAGCAATTTTGCCTATAAAACAGATCTAGAGGTGCAAACATTTGTCTTCGGTGGTATCTTGGCCTTGCTGATCGCCATTTTCACCGTCAGCTATCAGGCTGTTCGGGCAGCTTTATCCAATCCCGTAGATAGTTTAAGAGACGAATAATAAGAAAAATACAGTAAAAGTGGATTAAACATATTGATACACTAAAACTAAAGAATAAAGCGATGATCAAGAACTATATAAAAATAGCCTGGCGCAATATCTCCAAAAATAAAGGGTATTCAACCATAAACATAATTGGCTTGGCAATAGGATTAGCCTGTTGTCTATTGATAGCAATTTATGTACAAAATGAATTGTCATACGACAAATATCATGTGAATAAAGATCGAATTTACCGCATCGTCCATGACTATAAAGATGTAAGCAGCACAGAGCAGCATCAAATCTGGGGCAATGGTCCAATCGGTGAAGCCATCAAAGCAGATTTCCCTGAAATCGAAAAGGTCGTTCAATTTTCAGGGCAAACATCTATCCTGCTCAAACAAGGCGATAAAAGATTCCAGGAGGAAAATGTATTTTTCATGGACTCTACTGCATTTGATGTCTTCAGTTGGAAGGTTTTGGCCGGCGATCCGCATACAGCCTTAAAGAACGCCTATTCTGTCGTATTAACAGAAAGTACCGCTAAGAAATATTTCGGAGATCAAAATCCCATTGGCAAGACGCTTGAGGGAGGTTTAGCTGCTGGTCGTGCTGACGCAGGTCTATATACTGTAACGGCAGTAATGGCCGATGTCCCCCCTAATTCACATTTTACGTTCGACGCATTGCTCTCGATGAGTACATTCCGAAAAGCACGGCCAGACGTATTTAATAAAGAAGGCTGGGATTATGTAGACTTCTACACGTACTTTCTCGCTTCAAAAGACTTTGATCCTGTAAAGTTCGACCAGAAAATACCGGAGTTTCTCAAGCGGCATCTCCCAACAAATGAAAACCCAAATGCAAAATACAATTTCCATATCGAGCCACTTCTGCAAGCTTACATGCACTCGTCTGCGGATCGTCAACCCGGTACCAATGGAAGCTATCAGAATTTATACATATTCAGCATTATTGGCGGATTCATCTTACTGATCGCCTGTGTGAACTTTATGAATCTGGCTACATCAAGGTCAATGGAAAGAGCAAAGGAAGTCGGCGTACGAAAAACCATAGGAGCAAGCAAAAGCAATCTGATCTTTCAGTTTATGTCTGAATCATTGGTTCTTGTATTCGTCAGTAGTATTTTGGCGATACTGCTCGTTATGGCCTTTCTCCCTTTTTTGGAAGCATTCTCGGGCAAACACCTCAATTATTCATCCCTGAAAAATGGGACGACCTGGGCAATATTCCTATTCACTACCATTTTTACAGGACTTCTTGCTGCCAGCTATCCCGCGTTGATTCTAGCAAATTTCAAACCGATTGCAGTACTTAAAGGAAGTTATAGCAACGGCAAAGGGGGTACATTATTACGACGCGTATTAGTTGTTTTCCAATTTTGCCTTTCTATTGCGCTCATTGCAGGTACAGTCGTCGTCTTTTCTCAACTAGATCAATTACAGCACCGAGATCTTGGATTTCAAAAAGATCAACGGCTTGTGATAGATTATAATTTCGATGATAAGGTAAACAATAACCTGGAAGCGATAAAATCTACACTAGCAAAAGATAAAGATGTATTGTCTGTCACGGCATCACGTACGGTACCGGGAACATTTTTTCCAAATGCAGGAACAGAAATCATGTCAGCAAACGGAACGATGAGTCAATTTGCTCCTTTCTTATATGAAGTCGATGTTGACTTTATTCCTAATATTGGTCTGCAAATGGCCGCTGGGCGTGCCTATTCCAGGGATTTCCCAGCGGATACGGCCCATTCACTTGTTATCAATGAATCTGCTGCAAAACAATGGGGCTATTCAAATCCACAAGATATTATTGGCAAGCAATTTCGTCAATGGGGAAGAGAAGGAACGGTTATCGGTGTAGTGAAAGATTTCAATTACCTTTCTTTACACCGTAAGATTGAGCCTTTAGCTTTGCGACTTGAACCAAGCAGCAGCCGGTATTTAACCTTGAATATCCAACATGTAAACCAGCCTGAGACCGTTGCCAGAATCGGCAAGCTGTGGAATGAACTTGTACCAAACCGTCCATTTTTATATAGCTTTCTCGACGACAATTTCAATAGACAATATGAAGCGGATTTTAATTTTAGAAGACTTTTTACAGCCTTCTCCGGACTGGCACTTTTTATTGCCTGTTTAGGTTTATTGGGACTTGTTACGTATACAGCCCAACAGCGGACCAAAGAAATCGGCGTACGGAAAGTTCTCGGTGCATCCATCTATAATTTAATCCTCCTACTCTCTTCCGACTTCATCAAGTTATTGGCTGTAGCTCTCCTCATCGCGACACCGCTATCTTGGATGGCAATGAAAAAATGGCTTGACAACTTTGCGTATCACATTGAACCACAATGGTGGATGTTTGTCTTTGCTGGTTTTGCTACAATCATTATCGCATTAGTAACGGTGAGTTTTCAAACACTCAAGGCTGCCAAGGCAAATCCTGTAGATAGTTTAAGAGACGAATAACAATATAATTTAATCCCATCACGATATTCCAGCTATGAACAACCTCCTATTAAAATCGGCAATTCGACAACTTTGGAAGAATAAACTATTCTCCCTATTAAATATTATTGGACTAGCCATCGGTATTACGTCATGTTGGGTCATATTTAAGATTGTCAATTATGAGTATAGTTTTGAAGCTGGAGTTCCTCAGCTTGATCGAACCTATCGGATCATTTCTCAGTTTAAAAATGATGGCAAGGATAATTACAATGGGGGATTGGCCAAGCCATTTTATCAGGCCATCCGAAAAGAAATTCCGGGCGTGGAACTGGTCGCTCCAGCATTCAGAAATTATCAAATGGAATCTGTCACAATCAACAAGGGACAAAAAAATCAAAAACTTGTCGAGGACTTTGATGAGGCTGAAGGCAATGTGACGGAGACTACCAGCGACTACTTCAAGCTCGTTGGCTACAAATGGTTAGCAGGTTCACCTGAGAAAGCATTTTCAACTGCCAACGACATCGTATTGACAAAAAAAAGGGCAGCCATTTATTTCCCAAACCAGGCTGCCCAGGGCTTAATCGGCAAAACCATCTTTTATAACGACAGTATACCCAAAACAGTAACTGGTATTATTGATGACCTTGGCTTCAACACGGAGTTCAATGGCACAGAATTCGTCTTGCTTAAAGAAGAAGTCTACCCACTGAATGTCTGGACGAATACCAATGGTACTGACAGACTTTATATCCGATTAAAAGATGGTGTAAAAGACCTTCCAATCCAGGCAACTATCAATAAAATCGGACAAAAAAAATGGCAGGAATTCAGCCAGGAAAAAAAACCTAAGTTTGACTACAACCGTAAGGTCGTGGTCATGCCACTAAAAGATTCCCATTTTGCAGTCCACATAAAAGAATGGTACGCCGAAAGAACAAGCAAAACCGTTATATATGGATTAATTGCCGTAGCTGCCTTTCTGATGCTTTTGGCCTGTATCAACTATATCAATCTTAGTACGGCACAAATCCCAGCGCGGAGTAAAGATATTGGTGTCCGTAAAACATTGGGAAGTAGTCAGGGAAAATTGGTTAGCCAAATTATTTTTGAATCGCTTTTAACCATTGCCATTGCACTTGTTTGTTCGGTCTTTCTGACGAAACTGGCCTTTTTCTATTTTCAGGAAATGATTCCGGAGAAAGTAAAGGATTTTACAAGTTCGACGACATCAATGCTGTTTATCGCAGTTTTACTGACCGTAACGACTTTAATTTCCTCGGCATATCCTTCTTGGTTAATTAAAAAGGTACAGCCTGTCAATTTATTTCGGGCTGGCAAGCAGTTTCAAATCGGAAAAACACAAATCAACCTTCGGAAAACGTTGATTGTATTCCAATTCTTTATTGCTCAATTCTTTACGGTTTCAGCACTCATTATCGGGCAACAGCTATCTTATACCCTCAACAAAGATATGGGATTTGACAAAAATGCAGTAGTTACTTTTGACCTCCCATCCAAACTTATCAATAAGTTTTATGAGGAAAAACTGGATCAAAGTAAGAAACAAACACTCCTACATGAGATCCAAAAAATAAAAGGTGTTTCGGCAGCGTCAATCGGTAGCAAGCCCTTATCAAATAATTATTCATCATCATGGTTTCATCGACAAGACCCTACGTTAAAAGAGAAAATTTCATCGGATATTTTCTTTAAAAATGCAGATCCAAATTACCTCGCTGTATATGACATGAAGCTAATCGCGGGAAATAACCTACCACAATCAGATACTGTCAATGCCTATATTATCAATGAATCTGCTGTCAAGGCATTCGGTTTCAATTCCCCTCAAGATGCTATCGGGAAGTCAATTGGTCAAGAAGACAGTACTTTCCCGATCGTTGGCGTTATTAAAGATTTTCATGCCCAGGAATTCTATAAAGAAATTACACCTTTGGCTTTGCGCAGTTTTAGTCGCAGTGCCTATACCTTTAACATGAAATTATCGGGAAACAGCAAGGAATGGAAAACCAGTATTGAAGCGATGAATAAAATCTATGCGCGTTTTTTTCCGGAATACCCGATCGAAGTAAAATTTTACGATGAAACGATTGCCTCTCTTTATCAAAAAGAGCAAAATCTGGCCAAATTAATCAACGTAAGTACAATTGTTGCTGTTTTAATCGGTTGTTTGGGTCTCTTTGGGCTAATTACCCTTGCGGCTTTCCAACGCAGCAAAGAGATCGGTATACGCAAAGTTTTGGGTGCAAGTATTCCCAGTATCTTTCATTTATTGGCAAAGAACTTCGTACAGCTCATTTTAATCAGTATCCTAATTGCCGCACCATTGACCTGGTGGACGTGTAGCAAGTGGCTGGAAGATTTTTACTACCGCATCGATCTTACGGCAACACCTTTTATCTTAGGCGCTGGACTTGCACTATTTGCGGCAGTACTGACCATTAGTTTTCAATCGATCAAGGCGGCTATCCAAAATCCTGTCAATAGCCTACGGGACGAATAGCGACACGAGTATATCAAATCAGAGGGTTAACAAAAAACGAAATAACAATGATTGTAAATTCACTTAAAACAGCCTATCGTTTTTTAAAAAAACATAAGTTGATCACGTTTATCAATATCACGAGTCTTGCGATTGGTATTACAGCAACGCTGGTTATTTTCCTGATGATCCAATACGACTACAGTTTTGACAAACATGTTCCCAATCAACAACAGGTCTATCGTGTTGTCAATAACGGAGAGTTCAAAAATGCCGGCGTCTACGTACCGTTGGTGCGCACCATGCAAGCAGAGTTACCCAACTTGGAGGCCGTAGCCCCGATTTATCGAAGCCATGTCCAAAAGCTAAAAGTTTCTCTGGCGACAGACAAATTTCAAACTTTTCCAAAAGAACAAAAGATAGTTTTCACGAACAGTCAATACTTCGATATTTTCCCTTCAAAATGGTTAGCCGGAAGCGCTAAGGCTTTGAACTCATCCGGAAATATTATCCTTACAGAGAAAACATTAGAAAAGTTTTATGGAAAAGAACTGCCTGCAAATGTGATTGGCAAAACCATCATCTATGCAGATAGTATCCCACTTCAGGTCGCTGGTGTTATTGAAAATCCACAGCATAATTCGGATTTCAATTTTGAAAGCTTCATCGCTGAGCAGACGATCCCTCAGGATAACAATCTAAAAAACATGTATACATGGGAAGCTTGGAACAGCATATCGGATTCACATCAGGTCCTCATCAAAACAAAAGCCCAAAGTAACCCTCTTTTAATAGCGCGTAATATCGCGAATCTCCTGAAGAAATATAAATACAAAGAAGGTGAAAAAGTCAACGACAAACTTGAATTACAAGCCCTATCTGATGTTCATTTCGACACGAGATTTAATTATGAAGCGACCCATCCTGAAGCGCTTCGCAACCTCATTTTACTTGCATTTTTTCTGTTAGCCCTGGGGGCCGTAAATTTTATTAACCTATCCACAGCACAATCCATTGAAAGAGCCAAAGAAGTGGGTATTCGCAAGACACTGGGTAGCTCTAAGGCAACATTAATTAAACAATTCTTACTAGAAACATTCCTGATTACCCTATCAGCTACACTACTCGCTGTTTTATTGCTCCCTTTGTTTCTACATGTCTTTGAAGGATTTATTCCCAAAAATTTAAGTTTAGACCGTTTAGACAAAACTGTTATTCTTTTATTCTTATTCGGGCAGCTTATCGTGGTCACCATTCTTGCGGGGTTTTATCCAGCGTGGGTATTGACCGGATACGCTCCTGTATTGGCGCTCAAAAACCAGCTTGGAAAAAACACGAATCTTTCCCGAAGCGCATGGATACGCAAAGCACTGACTATTTTCCAATTTGTATTAGCTCAGGCTTTTCTAATTTGTGTACTGGTTGTTGTCCGGCAAATCAATTACGTCTCCCATCGAGACATGGGATTTCAAAAGGACGCTATTGTTAATGTCTACATTCCGGGAGCTTTCCAAAATTCGGCAAAAGGTGTAGTCCTTAAAAATGAGCTCAAAAAGCTAACGGATATTAAGGCAATCAGTTTTGGGAACATTGCACCCGCGATGAACGGCTGGATGACTACCGCAATCTCTTACGATCAATCGCCGGACAAGGAATCCTTGACTTTTGATAGCCGCTCTGGTGATGAAAACTATTTAGATGTTTATCAGATTCCACTTTTAGCAGGAAGAAATATTCGTTTATTGGATTCAACCAGTGAAATGCTGATTAATAGAAAGGGCCTTGAGCTACTACATATCAAAAATCCGCAGGATGCCATTGGCAAAACTTTCGAAAATGGACAAAATATCATCGTTGGTGTCATGGAGGATTTTGATCTAGCCTCTGCCCGGCAGGCGGTTAAACCGGTTCTTTATACCGGTAGCAAAGAAGGATACGTACTCCATATTGCATTAGATCAATCGCATCCCGAAAACTGGAAAAATGCCATTGATAACATAACGTCAAGCTACAAATCGGTTTTTCCTGATGATGAATTAGACCTGCGGTTTGTGGATGAGGTCATCCAAAACTTCTATACGCAGGAGAAGCAGCTGTCTAAACTCTTATCCTGGGCGGTAGGGCTCTCTATGCTCATCGCCGGACTGGGTTTATTTGGATTAGCCATATTTACAGCGAATCAACGCACAAAAGAAATTGGAATCCGTAAAGTACTGGGGGCATCTGTTTTCCAGATCACATTTTTATTGCTTCGGAATTTGCTATCACTGGTTGCAATAGCCTGTCTGGTAGCTTTTCCAATTGCTTATTATTTTATGCATAGCTGGCTGAACGACTTTGTTTATCGAACTACGATAAGTCCCTGGATTTTTGGACTGTCTGCACTGGGATTGATTGCCTTTGCAAGTCTTGTACTATCAACCAAAAGTGTCTTTGCAGCAAAAGCAAACCCGATCAATAGTCTAAGGGATGAGTAAATCAGCGAGTAAAAGAAATAGGCTTATGTGTATTCATAACATGTATTAAGAACTTAAAACCCCATAACAATGATAAAGAACTTCATCAAAACCGCATGGCGAAGTATTTTTTCTAATAAATTCTACAGTGCCATTAATATTTTAGGATTAACAGCAGGAATGGTTGTGGGGATATTCCTATTGCTATGGATACAAGATGAGCTGTCCTTTGACCGATTCCATAAACATCAGCGCTCCATTTACAAAATTGGAATAGAAGGGGGAACGGGGATATCAAAACGAATCTTTGGATCCATCATTGCTCCCGTAGGAAATTTTGCAAAAAAGGAAATTCCCGAAGTCCAAGATGCAGTACGTATTTTCAAAATTGGAGATGCTGCACTTAAATATAAAGAGAAGAGATTTAATGAAAAGAATTTTGCATTTGTAGACCCCAGTTATTTTACGGTTTTCGATTTTCCGCTACTACAGGGAAATTCAAAACAACCCTTCCCTGACAACAATTCCATTGTAATCACCCAGCGCACGGCACGTCGGTATTTCGGTGATGAAAATCCAATTGGAAAAACCGTAACATTGGGTATCGAGGACCTTTGTGTTGTATCAGGTGTCATTGCTGATTATCCTGAAAACTCTACTTTTCAATTTCAGGTTCTGCTTCCCATTTCGAGATTTAATGAGCAAGCCTACATCAAAAATAAAACGACCTATGATAATAAGACCTTTCTATCTTCCATGGATGAAGATTGGTCCAATTTTTCATTCGAAACCTATCTGCTGCTGAGGCCTGATGCAAATCTTGCTACAGTTTCAAAAAAGCTTCAGGCGATACACGAAAGGAACAAACCTGAGGATGCCCCTGTCCCCTACGTTACACAAGCACTCGCAAAGGTGCATCTCTACCAAATGGATGGGGGTGATGCAGGAATTGACAATGTTCGAGTTTTTATAGGTGTAGCGATTATGATTCTTGTAATAGCAAGTATTAACTATATCAATCTTTCTACTGCACGGTCGTTGTCGCGCGCCAAAGAAGTGGGGATACGTAAAGTTATCGGCGCAGGTAGAAAGGAACTTTTTTTCCAATTTATATTGGAAACAACCATACTATTTGTCATTGCATCAACATTGGCACTTGCCTTCGTATTTATTGGTCTCCCCCTATTTAATAATTTCTCAGGGAAGCAGATTTCGCTACAGCTCTTTAATCCTACGTTATGGATAAGCGTACTGATTATGCTTTTGGGAACACTAGTACTTACTAGTGTATACCCTGCCCTGCTTTTATCGAAGTTTGATCCAATTAAGGTATTGAAGGGTCGATTTACCATAAAAAATTCCAGTGCACGAAAAATACTGGTTGTCCTGCAATTCACTGTTTCTATAATTCTTATCACCTTAACAATTGTTATTGGCCGTCAATTGGATTTTATAAAACATCAAAATTTAGGCTACGAAAAGGATCATATTATTTCCGTTACTATGGCGCCAAAAATGTCCAAACATTTTGATGCTGTCAAAACCGAACTTCTAAAAAATAAGGATATTGATGATGTTATTCGTCTTGGCCGCGACATGGTTTATGGTGGTGCTTCAACTGGGGACAACGATTGGGAAGGAAAGCCAAGCAAATCCAATCTTTGGTTCAATATGACATATTCCGATCAATCGGCGCTCGACTTTTTTAAGATAAAACTTACGCAAGGTCGTAATTTCACAGGCTCCATAGCCGATTCAACCCATTTCATTATCAATGAATCGGCAGCGCGGGAAATGGGTTTAAAAGATCCGATTGGCGTACGTTTACGCATTCGAACAGTTCCGGGAACTATTATTGGGGTTGTAAAAGACTTTAATTATGCGAGCGCCAGACAAAAGATTGAGCCTATGGTCTTTCAATATAGCCCAAAAGATTGCTGGCAGCTATACCTTAAAACAACAACTTCTGGTACAAAATCCGCATTAAACTCCTTGCAACAGATCTGGAAAAGTTATTATGATGATATGCCGATGAATTACAGCTTCCTGGACGAAAGCTATCAAAAGCAATATACGAATGAGCAGAAACAAGGCTCCTTATTCAATTTTTTTGCCCTGATTGCCATCGTCATCTCCTGCTTAGGACTCTTAGGACTATGCACCTACACCGCACAGGTTAGGACCAAAGAAATTGGTATCAGAAAGGTCCTTGGCGCAACGGTATTCGGTATTATACAATTATTAAACAAGGAATTTTTACTCTTAGTCATTTTAGCCAATGTCATCGCAGTACCAATCGCTGTATATTTCAGCATAAATTGGCTCGATGGTTTTGCTTTCAGAACGACTCTCCCATTTACCATATTTCTATATGCGGCGGGGATAACCATTGCTATTGCATTATTTACGGTGAGTTTCCAGTCCATCAAAGCGGCATACGCCAATCCTGTAAAAAGTTTGCACGATGAATAGTTTATATTTGAGAACCAAAACAACAGCATAAAATGATTCGATTATTCCTAAAAACAGCGCTGAGAAATTTGAGGCGCAGTCCCTTAAACACAACAATAAATATTTTGGGATTAGCATTGGGGTTTACTGTTGCCCTGATAAGTACATTATGGGTACTGAAACAATTTTCTTTTGATAAGCATTACAGCAATTATCAACATATTTATCAGGTCATGATGACCGGGACTTTCAATGATGAGAAATCTACTGATCGCTCCACCCCTATTCCCTTGGTCAAAACGATCGCGTCTGATTTCAAAAATGAAATGCAAGATGCAGCACTGATCACGAATATGGAGAGCAATAATCTTAAGGTAGGTGATAAGAAGCTTAATGCACCAGGGTTTTACGCCATGGGAAAATTTGCCGAATTATTTTCTCTCGAATCTGTACAAGGAAATAGTACCACACCGAGCAATCCATCGACCATCATAATTTCAGAATCCTTAGCAAAACGACTGTTCGATAAGGTAGAGATCATCGGGAAAACAATTCAATTGAATGGCAAAGAACAGTATACTGTTCAAGGTGTTTATAAAGATATTCCTGACAACAACACTTTTTATGGCTTAGATTATGTATTGCCCTTTGTCGATTATCTTGCAAAAGACCAAGGTATTGAAGAAAGCTGGTCCAGCTGCTATTTCAGCACTTTCGCCAAAATCGACAATGATGCCTTTGTTCCCGCTTTGGAAAATAAACTAACCAATATCATCAACAAAAAACTGACGGATATAAAACCTGAGATCCTGTTACATCCGATGTCCAAATGGCATTTATATGATTCGTTCAAGAATGGAAAGAACGTAGGCGGACAGATTCAATATGTATGGATGTTTGTTTGGATAAGCGTATTCATCATTTTATTGGCCAGTATCAATTTTATTAACCTGAGTACGGCGAGAAGCTTAAAAAGAGGAAAAGAAATCGGGGTTTTAAAATCTGTTGGCGTCAATCGCCGGCAGCTTATTGCTGGCTTTCTTGTGGAATCCATCCTCGCAGTAGCCTGCGCATTTTTGTTAGCTGTTCTATTCGCGACATTGCTTTTGCCTTGGGTCAAAACGATTACACATACGACACTGCATATCCCTTTTACCGATATTCGTTTCTATGGCTACTCCTTAGTAGGAATAGGCGTTATAGGTCTTTTAGCAGGCATGTACCCGGCGTTATTTTTATCGGCATTTAATCCTATTCTTGCCCTTAAAGGTAAAATCAACAGCCGAAAAGGCGGATCAAGAAGTAGAAAGGCAATGGTCATCGTGCAATTTGCTATTTCTATTTTTCTGATGATATCCACTTATCTGGTGATTCAGCAACTGCATTACACAAAGGATCGTCCAATAGGTTATAAAAGTTCAAATTTGATAAACATTACTTCATCCAATTCAACTATCGTCAAAAACTTTGATGTACTTCGAAAAGAGCTGATCGGTCAGCGCCTTGTGGCAGATGCCGCCCTTTCTTCCAACTTTGTGAACCACCTATCCTTAACAGGTGGTGGCTTTAATTGGCAAGGTAATGATTCCAAAGACGGTGCGATCATGGGGATCTTCACCGTAGATGAAAACTTCGCGAATACTGTACAGTGGAATTTTATAAAAGGACGCAATTTCTCAAAAGATTTCAAAACAGATTCAACTGCTGTTATTCTGAACGAAGCGGCGGCCAAATTTATGGGGGTTACCGATCTAAACAGCAAACAGCTTTCACGTGCCGGTATCAATTACCACATCTTGGGTATTATTCAAAATACGCTTTCCGAATCTCCTTTCAAATCCATTACACCGACGGCTTATTTTCTAAAATTTTTACCAAAGAATAAAATAACGCTTCAACTGGATGAAAATCAAGACCTCAAACAAAACCTAAAAGCGATTTCCACAGCGTTCAATCGCATAGACCCTGATCTTATTTTTGATTATACATTTACGGATCAGGAATATGCCAAAGAGTTTCAACAGATGGAAATGATCAAGAGCTTGACCAGTTTATTTACAGGGTTGGCCATACTCATTTCATGTCTTGGTCTCTACGCGCTGGTTTCCTTTCTTACGGAGCAACGAGAAAAAGAAATCGGCATTCGTAAAGTATTGGGTGCGTCAGAACTTGGCTTGTGGCGGCTACTTTCCACAGAATACATTTGGCTCACAGGCATTGGCTTTTTAGTCGCAGCCCCTTTAGCCTATCTCCTCATGGAATCATGGCTCGAAGACTATGTCTACCGCATATCAATTACATGGACGGTCTTTGCTATCACAGGCTTAACCGCGCTAATCATCACCTTATTAACCGTTAGTTACCAAGCGATTAAAGCAACATTAGCAAATCCTGTAAAAACCTTAAGAAGCGAATAATACCAATTTGTTCGGGGACGGACACTATACTGTCCGTTTCCGAACATTTAAAACCGCCATAAAAACACACCAAAAACCTAAAAATCAATACATTATATTTATGGCAAACGAATTGAACTACTTGGCTTTGCTATTTTTCGAATAACGGAGCCTTCTACTAAAGCGAGCTAAGTGACAAGAATATAGCCTAATTAACAGTCTAAATGCTCATAACCATGTTAAAGAACTATTTTAAAATTGCTTGGCGGAATATCAGAAAAAACAAAGGATTTTCTCTTTTAAATATGTTTGGCCTCAGCATCGGAATAACATGTTTTCTATTGTTGGCAGCGTACATCTATCATGAATCCAGTTATGAGCGTTTCCTTCCCAATGCAGACCGTCTAGCTTATATTAGCCTCACTTATAAAGCACCCAATAGCACGGAAGAAGTAAATTCTGCGGTAACACCAACAGGTTTAGCTCCTGCTTTACAAGCTGAATTTCCGGATGTAGAACAGGCAACCAGATTCTACAGCTATTCCAAAGGCGGTAAAATAGAATCCAAAGAGGCACTAATAACTGAAAAAGGCCTACTTTATGCTGACCAAAATGTTTTTAAAACTTTAGGTTATACCTTTCTCGAAGGTGATTCACGATCAGCCTTAGCAGAACCAAATCAGATTGTCTTAACAAAAAAGCTCGCGGCGAAATATTTCCCCAATCAGTCGGCCATCGGTCAGACACTATCCATTGACAAAGTCAACTGGAAAATCACAGGTATCATTGCAGACCTGCCCACAAATACACAGTTGAACTTCTCTGCACTCCTTTCCAATAAAGGATTAGAACGCTACAAAGAAATGGCTTGGTCATCTGCAAATGATATAACTATAGCGCTCCTCAAAAACAAAGATCAGTTCGGTTCGATCCAACAGAAATTGGACCAAATGACAAAATCAAAATTCGCCGAAGCAACAAAACAGGGCTATCAATTTCGATTTATCCTAGAAAAGCTGACCGATATCCATCTTCACTCCAAAGCAGCAGGTACAGGAAACATTACTTATATCTATATTTTACTGGCGTTAGGTGCTGCGCTTATTATTTTAACCTGCATCAATTTTACAAATTTGGTATTAGCGCATGCGCTTGAACGCAAGAAAGAAATCGGTGTCAAGAAAGTTCTGGGTGCAGCAAAGAAAACGATATTCTTTCAGTTCTTTTTTGAATGTAGCCTCATGGTTTTTCTAGCCGTTGCTTTTAGTCTTCTGACTACAGTACTTTTGTTACCCGTATTCAGTTCATTTATGGGTACCGAAATGAAATTAACCGTATGGACAGACCCTCGGTTTTATACGATTTTACTTGTTTTCATAGCCTTGTTGACGCTTCTGTCGGGTGGCTGGCCTGCCTATTCAATTGCTAGTTCAAAACCTATTTCCATTTTTAAGCGGAAACTAACTGAAAAACGACATGGTATATCATTAAGCAAGGTGCTCGTTACTTTTCAATTCAGTATCTCTATATTTTTTATTATCTGCACCTTATTTGCGGGTAGACAGATGGATTTTATCCAGTCTAAAAACACTGGATTGGATCGCTCTGATATGCTGGTCATTGATGGCCGAGGATGGCAAGATAAAGAAAGGCAGCTATTAAAAGAAAAGCTAATGCAGCTCAATAGTGTCCAGGGCGTTACTGCTTCGTATGACAATCCTGTCAATATCCAAGGAGGCTACAGCATTAGGGAGGTCGAAGGCCAACCCAATGATTTTGATATGGATGTCACTGCAATTCCGATTGAAAAAGATTTCGTATCCGTTTTTCATATTCCATCTGTCGCCGGCGCACCGTTGTCAGATGCGGACATTTTGCGCGCGCAAGACACTATTTCACCAGAATATGGGTTTGTAGTGAATACACTTGCGGCATCCGCCATGGGTTTTACTCCTGAACAGGCTATTGGAAAGAAAATCAATTTGAACGGACGTAAGGGCAGTATCAAACAAGTTGTGGCGAGTTTTAACTTTGCATCATTACACAACGAAGTCAAACCAATTGTACTTTTTCCAGAATATGATTATTTCGGCAATATTTTCATTCGACTCAATCCGACGTCGCCGGTAAAAGATGTTCTTGCGCAGATCAAAGCTGTTATAAAAGATATTGATTCAAAAAACAGTTTTGAATATCACTTTCTCAATGATGATTATAACAAGTTATATCTCAAAGATCAGCAAACAACACGGGTAATGCAGTTATTTTCCATCATTACAATTGCTATCGCCTGTATGGGACTATTTGCACTATCAGCGTATGCTGTGCAACAACGCTTTAAAGAGATTGGTATCCGTAAAGTATTAGGTGCTTCAACGATCAAGATTGTCAACATATTGAGTGTTGACTTTATGGCCCTGGTCCTGTGTGCTGTATTGATCAGTGTACCCTTAGGCTGGTATGCCATGCACCGATGGGTAGAGAATTTTGCTTACCACATCACGCTAGACTGGTGGGTATTTATTGTGGCGGCGATAAGTGCATTATTGGTATCATTTATCACCATTAGTTTTCAAACCATAAAGGCTGCGATTCTAAACCCGGTTGATAGTTTAAGAGATGAGTAATTGTTTTAGTAGCTAATAAAAATAAAGACACCTGATAAATAACAAGCTGGACCTTTAAAATTCAAGTTTTTTCTATTTATCGATACCTAATACGACAGATATGCTTAAAAATTACATCAAAATAGCATGGCGGAACCTATGGAAAAGCAAGGGGTACTCTGCGATTAATATTATTGGACTCTCTATCGGATTGGCAGCAGTACTGATCATCGGTATATGGATAAAAAATCAATTGCAATTCGACAATTTTTACAGCAATAAGGAAAGCATATATAAACTTTGGAACAAATATGAAGATCAGCAAAAAATCTACGTAAACGATATCACTTCGGCACCGGCATGTCAGGCTCTGCTAGCAGATTACCCCGAGGTTGAACGCGCTGCGCGGATGTATTGGAGCAGTACCGCCCTGATGTCTTTTGGCGATAAGAAGATTAAATCCAAGGGAAATGAAGTCGATCCAGCATTTATTGAATTATTTGATTTCAAACTTCTTAAAGGGAATAGCAAGAAGGCTCTAAAAGATACAAAAGATATCGTCCTGACGGAAAGTCTTGCTAACAACATATTTGGCAAAACTGATCCAATAGATAAAACGATTCTTCTCGACAATAAAGAACTGTATAGGGTATCGGCAATTATGCAGGATCTCCCCAGTAACACAAGTTTCGACTTTACCTATCTGATACCTTTAGAAAAAGCCGAAACCTATTCATCTGGCTGGGGTTCAAACACTTTCTATACTTATATCAAGCTAAAAGAAGGAACCGATGTTGATCTTTTTAATAAAAAGCTAAATAATATAATCAACAAAAAAACAAACCATGAAATAAAAGGCTCCATGTTCCTCTATCCAATGTCCAAAATGCATCTGTATTCAAAATTTGAGCAGGGTATTGCTGTTGGCGGAAAAATAGATCAAGTTAAATTGGTGGCGGGAATAGGTTTATTAATATTATTGATCGCCTGTATCAATTTTATCAACCTCAGTACAGCCCGCAGCCAAAAAAGAGCAAAAGAAGTTGCAGTAAGAAAAGTTGTAGGAGCCCAACGCTTCCATTTAATCATACAATTTCTTTCCGAATCTTTATTGTTAACCTTTATTTCAGGTACATGTGCTATCGTATTGACAATACTGACTCTTCCACTATTAAACCAGGTTTTAGATAAAGCATTAATCTTTTCATTTTCAGATTCATCGATCTGGTTTTCCCTGATTGGTTTTATTTTCCTTACAGGGATACTTGCAGGACTATACCCTGCTTTCGTGCTCTCTTCTTTTAAACCGATAAAATCGCTCAAAATATTTGGACGGACAAACAAGTTTTCCCTGAATTTTCGAGAATTACTGGTTGTATTTCAATTTGGTATTGCTATTATACTGATTATAGCAACCATTATCGTACGCAAGCAAATAGAATATGCCAGCCAGCGTGAAATAGGCTATGAAAATTCACAACTTATCGAAGTACCCATTGAAGGCGGTATGGAAAAGAATTATGAGGCTATTAAGTCGGAGCTGATCACTGCTAACATTGCCGAAGCTGTTACTCGTACGGGCTGGTCAATTACTAAAAATGGAGCCAGTTCCGGAGGTAGTTTCCTATGGCCTGGAGCTAACCCAGAACAAGCAAAGAAAATGGGTTTTGAACTTGGACGCACTGAAAGTGACCTTGTTAAAACTCTTGGATTAAAGCTCATTGCTGGTCGAGACATCGATTATGGCAGGCTACCGGGAGATAGTGCTTCTGTACTAGTTAATGAAGCTGCTGTCAAAGAAATGAAACTGGAAAATCCAATAGGAAGCTATCTCAAATGGGGCGATAAAACTTATACTATCGTTGGTGTAATCAATGATTATATTACGGGGTCACCTTATAGTCCAATAACCCCCTTACTGATTTATCCTTCAAAAAATTGGATGTTGAATATGGTTATACGCACCAGTCCAAACAGAGCGATGGAAATGAACCTAAAGCAAATTGAGGAAATTATTAAAAAGTTCAATCCGGCCTACCCCTTCGAGTACCAGTTTGTGGATCAGAAATTTGCAGCTAAATTCAAAGATCAGCAACAAACTGCTCAACTCGCATTCATTTTTTCGGGATTGGCTATTTTCATCTCTTGTCTGGGCTTATTTGGGCTTGCTTCTTATATTGCTGAGCTAAAGACCAAAGAAATTGGCATTCGTAAGGTACTAGGCGCCTCGGTAACTGGAATTACGGCTATGTTATCCAAGGATTTTGTTAAGCTTGTCATTATTTCCATTCTAATTGCTTCGCCAATAGCCTGGTGGGCAATGAACAAATGGCTACAGGACTTTTCCTATCGAATTGAAATACAATGGTGGGTTTTTGCACTAGCAGGATTTTCTGCCTTATTCGTAGCTTTCTTTACGGTAAGCACACAAGCCATAAAGGCTGCCAATAGTAATCCCGTAAAGACATTAAGAGACGAATAAGCGCAAAAATTAAGTACGTAAAAAGTCAAGAGTAAAAAATAGAGCTACAATTGGTTCGCTTCAATTAAACAAAACACGGCAAAACGAAAAATTAAAACCATGATAAGGAACTATATCAAAATCGCATGGCGTCACTTATGGAAGAACAAAGGATATTCCTTTATCAATATTCTGGGCTTAGCTTTAGGTATGGGGATTTCGTTGATAATCGCCCTTTGGATCAACTCAGAAATAAGATTTGACCGCTTTTACACCAACACAGATCGCCTATATCAAGTCTATACAAGCGATGTATTTGATGGCAGTCACCATACCTGGGGAAATACACCACATGTACTAGGCCCGTTTTTAAAGCAAGAACAACCTGAGATAGAACAGGTGGTGCGCACGTGGAAGATTGACCATCGTATCCATCATGATGCCGAACCAAGCCTCAGTGCCTCAGGGGTTGCTGTAGATTCTGCTTTTTTAAAACTTTTTGATTTCAAAATTCTAGCCGGAAACTCAGACTCTCCCTTGTCCCGTCCGGATGCTTTGGTGCTAACTGCATCTACTGCAAAAAAATTATTCGGTAAGCTTGATGTCATTGGACGCCGAGTCGAAATGGATACCACTGTTTCCTTAACTGTCGAAGCGATTATTGAAGATATTCCCTCCAACTCCAAATTCTACGGAAACGACTTCCTCTGTTCATTGGATTACCGGGCCAAAACAGGCATGACTTTTAGTGATTCGTGGACAGCTTATAACCATGAAACTTACGCTCTTCTAAAAGAAAGGGCAACAGTGGACGCTGTCAACAGGAACATCGAAAACATGGTTTCCAAACACACCAACAGGACCACAAAAGCGACCATATATCTCTATCCAGCTAGCCGTTGGCATCTTTACAATAAATCGGTCAACGGACAAATGGTCGCAGGTAATATTACCACGCTACAGTTATTTGGACTGATCGGCATATTTATCCTCCTAATAGCTTGTATCAACTTTATCAACCTAAGCACCGCAGGAGCCGAAAGACGTGCCAAAGAAATAGGCTTACGTAAAGTAGTGGGTGCGCCTAGAAAATCGCTCATTCAACAATTTCTATTAGAATCGTTTATTTTAACCTTTCTGGCCGGAGTCTTGGCGCTATTATTTATTCTCTTGGCGCTTCCGTCTTTCAATAAGCTTATCAGCGGACATCTTGCAATCATGGATCATCCGCTGTTTTTCTCCTGCCTATTCCTCGCCATTATCTTCTTTTGTTCGCTCTGCGCGGGATTATATCCTGCTTTTGTATTATCGGCTTTTGATCCAGTAAAAACCTTAAAAGGAAATGTCTTACCATCTAAATCAGGCCTTCAACCCAGAAAAATACTCGTTACTTTGCAGTTCACTATATCGATAGGTCTAGGTATATGTACATTTATAATCGGTCAACAGATACGTTTTGGGGAGCATCGAGATAGCGGATACGACCGTAATAACTTGATATATGTACCACTTCAGGGAAATTTAAATAAAAACTATGAGGCTTTAAGGAATGAAGTATTCCAACAAAATATTGCCAGTAGTATGACCAAATCGTGGGGGCGCATCAGTCGTTCGGGAAGTAATAGCTGGGGATACTCCTGGCCCAATGACCGGCCAGAAGACTATGACGTCGTATTCAACAATATGGCGACAGACTGTGATTTCATCAAGACAATGGGGATCAAATTAGTACAAGGACGGGATATCGATATTTATACACACCCCTCTGATTCCAATGCGTTGCTACTGAACCAGGCTGCTGTTGCTAAGATGCGATTGTCCAATCCCATCGGCACACCAGTTACGGTATCCAAAGGTACGGCATACCAACGTACCTATCATGTAGTAGGGGTTATCGAAGATTTTGTGCTGCAATCTCCTTATCAAGATATCGAACCTATGATGATCCAAGGCCCTATGGGTTATGCCGATTATTTTCATATCCGGTTAAATACTGCTAAAGGCCTATTGGCGAATATAGAAGGTATCCAATCCCTGATCAAAAAGTATAATCCAGATTATCCCATAGATATTCGTTTTATTGATGACGATTATGCTTTAAAATTTGCCGGTCAAAAACGCACAATGACGCTGACAGGTTTATTTTCAGGACTCGCAATCCTGATAGCATCTATGGGTTTATTGGGACTAGTCTCTTTTGCAACGATCCAGAAACAAAAAGAAATCGGTATCCGAAAAGTACTTGGCGCCTATGTATTCGGAATTATTACATTATTGTCCCGAGGCTTTATTATACTGATAGGTATTGCACTGCTCGTCGCCTCTCCTATCGCTTGGTGGATTATGAATCAATGGCTGGCAGACTACGTACATCGCGTAGATATACAGTGGTGGATATTTGCATTGGCGGGCTCATTAGCGATAATGATTGCTTTACTTACAGTCAGTACAATGGCTGTTAAAGCAGCAAGAGCCAATCCTGTCAAAAGTCTACGGGACGAATAAAGAATCTTATAACGATCATAGATAACAGCTAATATAATTATGATAAGGAACTATATCAAAATCGCGTGGCGCAACCTGGTGAAAAACAAATCCTTCTCCCTGATTAACATCATCGGATTGGCGATCGGTATGGCCGGAGCATTACTTATAGCACTTTGGTTGCAGAACATGTTAACCATGGACCGCTTTCATGAGAAGGGTGATCGCCTGCACGTATTGAGTAATCGTGACGAATTTCAAGGCGAAAAATCAGCCTGGGCCTATACACCTAAAATACTAGCGCCCTCATTGGCTGCAGATTTTCCAGATATCGAAGCTTTTACCAGATATAATGAGGGATCGCAATTTTTAACAACTTTCAATGAAAAGAAACTGATCGCAAATACTGTTTTCATCGATCCTGGTTTTTTCAAAATGTTTTCTTTGCCTTTTGTGAAAGGAGAACAGAATGTGAGATTTGATCATCCCAAAGGTCTTGTGCTCACGGAAAGTTACGCAAAAGCGCTGTTTGGAAATGAAGATCCCATTGGAAAATCAGTTCGGATAGACTCGGTTAATCAAGTCACCGTGCAAGCTATACTTAAAGATCTTCCGAGTAATTCAAGTTTCAAATTTGACATCCTCCTCCCATTTGAATATGCAAAAATAATCGGTTACGTAGACGATAACTGGAGCAATAATTCAATAACTACTTATGTCCTGTTAAAAGAAGGTACTTCAGTCAACGCATTTAACGACAAAATCAGAACCTATCTGAGAGATCATATCAATACAAGTAATAAAGCTGCCGGTTATACTTCTGCAAGAAATACGGGTGAGATTTTTGCCTTCCCCTATCCAGATTCTTTCCTTTACAATAGCGGAAAAGGAGGAAATTATACTTCCGGACGTATCGATATCGTCAAGCTATTTGCTTGGATTGGTGTATTTATTTTATTGGTGGCAAGCATCAATTTTATGAATTTGAGTACGGCACGTTCCGAACGCCGCGCAAAAGAAGTCGGTGTCCGCAAAGTAATTGGGGCAAATAAGACAAGCCTAATGGCGCAGTTCCTGGTTGAAAGCATATTGATTAGCCTGATCGGCATGGTACTCGCGACTATACTTGTTTTTATGGTCCTGCCATTTTTTAACGAGCTGGTGGGAAAACAGCTTAGCTTATCGTTATTAAACTTACCAACCTGGCTTTTTTTAATTGGTTTTGCCTTATTTACGGGTGTGTTAGCGGGTACCTACCCGGCCTTTTTCCTTTCTTCATTTCAGCCTATCAAGACCTTGAAAGGGAAATTTGTTTCTAAAACAAGAGGCCTTAGTATTCGCTCGCTCTTAGTCGTCATTCAATTTAGCCTCGCTATTATATTGATTATCGCAACAGTCATTGTCGCGAAACAAATCCAATATACCAAACAGCGCGACCGAGGTTATAATGAAAATGGGCTACTTTATAGCAGTATCCAAGGTGATCTTGAGAAGAATTACAAAATTCTTAGAAATGAATTGTTAGCCAGCAACGCAGTTGTTTCTGTATCGAAAAACATGTCGCCGGTAACCGATTTCTATAGCAATGGCTGGGGATTTACCTCCGGCACACCAACGGAACAGGACAAACGCATTTCCTATAACCGTTTTAGTACCGATGCCGATGCTGTAAAGAACCTTGGTTTGACATTGATCCAAGGCCGCGACATCGATATCTATAAATTTGCAACAGACAGTACTGCCTTGATTTTAAATGAATCCGCGGTAAAAAGTTTGCACCTCAAAAACCCGGTCAATAGCATTGTGGATGGCGATGGAACAAAATGGACCGTAGTTGGGGTGGTCAAAGATTTCATAATGGGATCGCCATTTGGAGACAATAAACCTATGGTGATATTAGGACCGCAAGCCTGGTTTACAACGATCCATTATCGTTTAAATCCAAACAATAATATCGCAGACAACTTAAAAACGATTGAGTCAATCTTTAAAAAGTTCAACCCAGATTACCCTTTTGAATATCAATTCATTGACAAGACCTACGAAGAGAAATTTAAAGAGACAAAAGCTATAGGTACACTGGCCATGATCTTTGCAGGATTGACGATCTTTATTTCCTGTCTGGGTTTATTGGCATTAATCGCCTATATGGCCGAAACGCGCATGAAAGAAATTGCTGTCCGCAAAGTTCTTGGAGCAAGTGTCACCCAAGTAACCTCTTTACTTTCGATCGATTTTATTAAGCTTGTTGTGGTCGCAATTTTTATCGCCACACCTATCGCTTGGTGGGCCATGGATAAATGGTTGCAAGATTACAGCTATCGAATTGAGATACAGTGGTATTATTTTGTCATTGCTGGACTATTGGCTATTCTGATCAGTATGGCCACGATAAGCTATCAAGCAATTAAGGCTGCATTAGGTAATCCTGTTAACAGTTTACGCGATGAGTAGCCCAAAGTTTAACAACATTGTTTCGTATAGTTTTAAACCATAAAGAAAGGAATGAATTCATTCAAACTTACTTTTCGCAGCCTCATTAGCAACCGACAATATACCTGGATCAATATCTTGGGCTTAAGTATTGGTTTTTCCTTGTGCCTTCTCGTATTTGCTCTTGTCATTGAAGAAAATTCGTATGACAAAAGCTGGAGAAATGCGGATCATCTCTTTCGGATTGTGACCATAGATTCAACGGCTGGCCTTGAACGCCAAATGTCCAGAACATTCGTTAATTTAAGTACGGAACTCAAACAAGTATTTCCGGAGATTCAAAATGAGGCTCGGATAGAATCCAGAAAATATTATTTAAAACCGCATGCAAGCTCAGCACAGTCCATAGGCATACAAGTTTTGGAGTCGGAAATAAATATCTTGGATATGTTGAGCATCAAGGTTCTCGAAGGCAATCCCAAACAGCTGGTCCAAGGAAAAACAAACTTGCTCATCGGCAAAGAATTCAAAGAAAAGTACTTTAAGAACGAAAATGTCATCGGCAAAGTCATCCAAAGTGCCGACCCCTATACCGATAAGCCATCCGATTATATCATTACGGGTGTTATGGATAATCTTCCCTATAATTCAACGCTCAGAGCTTCCGCCATTGCTTTAGTTCCCAAAATATCGATGGAATTAAGCAAAGATGGCTCAGGCTACTATACCGAACAATTTGTACAGCTAAAACCCGGGACACCAAGAATAGATCTCGAGCAGAAACTAAATCGTTGGTATAAAGGATACCTCAGTCCTAACACAAAACAGGTGACTTCCTTTCGCCTGCAGCCTATTCAGGATATATATATGGAGCCATTAGGCAGTGTAGATATCAGCGGCAACCAAAAAACAACAAACATATTTGTGGGTGTTGCCGTTTTGGTCTTTATTATTTCCTGTATCAATTTTATTAACATTTACGCTGTAAGAACAGTTAAAAAATTAAGAGCACTTCATATACATAAAGTATTGGGGGCCAGCCGAGCCCAGATGATCAGACGAATGCTGATAGAAACAATCCTACTGTTTTTTATTTCTGCATTATGTAGTTTGGTACTTTTTAGACTTGGATTGTCCCAACTGGAACACTTTATAGGCTATGATCTCGCTTATATTAAATCCATACAGCTCCCGTTGCTATTGGCATTTATCATGACTGCAATTGCCCTTGGCCTGCTAATTGGTTTTTATCCAGCATGGCTGATCTCTGGTATTAAGAGTTCAGATGCCTTAAAAAATAAGCTATCAAAAATTCCCCATGCAGAAGTCTTTATCAAAAAAATGCTTATCACAACACAGTTCAGCATTGCCATTATCGTCATCATTGGCCTTATAACAATCAAGTCCCAACTCAGCTATATGCAAGCAGCTCCCTTGGGAATGGAAGTCAAAAATGTGCTAAACATTGATTATTTCAACAAGGGTACACAAAATACAAATATAAAAGATCGCATTGGTCAACTTACCGGGGTTGAATCGGTCAGCGTCGCTGCCTGGACGCCGACAATCGGGTCAGGCTACCTTGCCAAGACAATCGTTGACAAGGACGATCCAGGGAAAAATATCCAAGTCAGTTTCATCGGTGGCGATGTCGATTTGTCCAAGACTTTGGGAATCCAGTTGGTTAAAGGTCGATTATTGACTCCTGAAGATTATACGCATGTTGAAATGGATCTGGGAGAAGACGAAGGTATCAATAATGCCCTTGTGACCGAAAGTATGGCAAAAAAGCTTGGGATAGACAAACTCGGTATCCTGTATAAAGACCTTCAAATTATCCCCGTCGGAATCATTAAAGATTTCCATAGTGAGTCTTTTCGTAGCAAAATAGTACCAACAGTAATTTTGGCAAAAGATTTTAACGGAAGCGGCAATATGCTGATAAAAGTAGGGAAAGGACAAGAACAACAAATCTTTCGATCGGTATCTCAAATTATACAAAATACCTATCCTGATAAACACGTTTCCTTCCATTGGATAGATGATTTGATTGCAAAACAATATGAAAAAGAGAGCAAGCAAGTGCAATTGTTTATCCTATTCAGTGCATTGACATTGTTGATCTCTGCCTTAGGAATCACAGGATTGATTATGCAAAACCTCGAACAGCGCACCAAAGAAATTGGCATACGCAAAGTCCTAGGCGCAACAGTGCTCGACATATCACGTCTCTTTTCAAAAGATTATCTCATCTTATCCACATTGGCTATTTTTATTGCCAGTCCAATAGCGGGGTATTTTTCAAAAAAATGGCTCGAAGATTATGCGTACAATGTGGGCGTACAATGGTGGTTCTTTATCCTTGCCGCGCTTGCCATCTTTTTAATCAGCATCATTACTGTCAATTTCCAAACAATACGTGCCGCACTAAACAATCCAGTAGATAGCTTACGAAACGAGTAAATATTCATTTATAGTAATAGAGGGGGCCTCAATATGATCAAGAATAATTTAAAAATAGCATGGAGAAATTTAACCCGCAATTTCTCCACTTCGTTTATCAACATCGTTGGGTTGGCCATGGGAATTGCAACCTGCCTGCTGATCAGCTTATATGTGACCGATGAATTTAGTTTTGATCGTTACAACGAGCATGCAGACCGTATTGTACGTGTTGTTTTCAGAGGAACAGTAAAGGGCGGAACGATCAATGAGGCACATGTGATGCCACCTGTAGCTTCGACTATGAAGTCAGAGCTGCCCGAAGTTGAAGAAACTGCACGACTAAGAATAGGTGGATCGCCTCTATTTGTCGTCAATAATAAAGTATTTCACGAAGAAAAAATGGCTTTCGTGGATGCTTCTTTCTTCAAAATTTTCACGCTCCCTTTTATTAAAGGGAATTTGTCTACAGCTATTTCTTCCCCAAATTCTGCAGTGATTTCAGAATCCACCGCCTTAAAATACTTCGGCACAAACGATGTTGTCGGTCGAGACCTCATCATCAAAGACAGTCCAAATATCCTCAAAATCACTGGCGTAATCAAAGATGTCCCTCAAAACTCCCATTTTCATTTTGATGTATTTACCTCTTTGGATGCACTGGAAGATTCACGATCAGATTCGTGGATGACCTCCGAATATTATACTTATGCGCTGCTTTCGAAAAATGCATCACGTGAAAAGCTCGAAAAAAACTTAGCCACGCTATTCGACAAACATGTTGCCACACAATTTATGGCAGGTTTTGGCATGAGTTACCAAGAATACAAGAAAACGGGAAATAAGATTGGTCTTTACCTACAGCCGCTCACAGATATCCATCTATATTCGAATTTCAACTACGACCTCAGCGCTTCGGGGGATATACGTTACGCTTATATTTTTAGTGCTATTGCACTCTTTATGCTATTGATTGCTACAATTAATTTCATGAATCTATCTACAGCCAGTGGTTTTAGGCGGTGTAAAGAAGTAGGAGTAAGAAAAGTACTGGGTGCCGACAAACAAAACCTGATGCGACAATTTATGCTGGAGGGCGTCCTCCTGACTTATATTTCCTTGGGAATAGCTTTGGGAATTGTTTTACTTGCCCTTCCTCTATTTAATCAGATTTCAGGAAAAGAGATTGAAATTCAAAAACTTGACGCTTTTAAAATTATCCCCTTCCTGCTGACTTTTGGTTTAGTCGTCGGTCTATTTTCCAGCAGCTATCCCGCGTTATACCTATCCTCATTTAATCCGCTCCGGGTATTAAAAGGGAAAATAAATCGTTCGGCTAAAGGCCTTAATTTACGCAGTGGGCTTGTTGTATTTCAATTCATCATTTCCGTCGGACTTATCTTTGGAACCGTGGTTGTTGTTCAGCAGCTGGATTATATGCGTCATATTAAACTTGGATATAACAAGGATAATGTCCTTATTATACAGAGCTGGCCTTTGGGGAAAAACGAAAAGACATATTATAATTTATTGATGCAAGATAGCAGAATCAAGCATGTCTCTCATTCGTCCTATCTCCCTGCCGGAGAAAGTAACAACAACAATTTTTTCATCTATCCAGATGGCAATACTGATCAATGGGTCAAAACGATTCGTTACGATGTAGATGAAGAATATATTCCGGTTATGGGTATGCAGCTTAAAGAAGGACGAAATTTCGCAAAAACATTTGGTAATGACAGCCTTACTGTCATCATCAATGAAACCGCGGCAAAAGATCTAGGTTGGAACAATCATAGCCTTGGTAAAATATTGACCAATAAAGACAACAAAAGCTATCGTGTTATTGGTGTCGTTAAGGATTTCCATTTTCGCTCTTTACATGAGCAGATCTCCCCGCTTGTGATGGTTCTTAGCGATCAAGCCGGGAGTTTGATTCTCAAAACCCAAACAGCCGATATGGAGAAGCTCATTCAAAAATTAGCCTCTCTCTATCGATCCTTTCCAACAGACATTCCATTCAGCTATTCCTTTCTGGATGACCGATACGCACAGACCTACCAAGCAGAAGTGAAAACGGGTAAATTACTGAGCATCTTTGCGGGACTGACTATTTTTGTGGCCTGCCTTGGTTTATTCGGCTTGGCTATTTTCACCGCCAATCAACGCAGAAAAGAAATAGGGATCCGAAAAGTTGTTGGAGCTACAGTTCCCGACATCACGCGTATGCTTTCCTCGGAGTTCGTCAAACTCGTGCTAATAGCCATTATCATTTCTTCTCCCCTAGCTTGGTGGATGATGCACAAATGGTTAGAGAATTTTGCGTACCGTATTGAGATGCAATGGTGGATGTTTGTACTAGCAGGAGCGCTAGCCGTTTTTATTGCTTTAATTACTGTAAGTTCACAAGCGATACGAGCGGCCCTAACAAAGCCTGTTGACAGTCTACGTGATGAATAAAAAACGTTTATAATTATCGATACAATAACCTCAAACAATGATTCAGCTATATTTTAAATCAGCTTTAAGACAATTATTTAAACATGGCTACTATACGATGCTGACGATTTGCGGGCTAGGGTTAGCCATGGCCTGTAGTTTGTTTATCTACATCTACAATAGTTTCCAATTGAGCTTTGATCAGTTTCACGTCGATAAAGATCGAACCTTTTTAGTCGTACAAGATTTAAAATTGGACAAGATAGAACACAGCAAAGGGGGCGCTTATGCCATGTATGACGCCATATCTCGTGAAATTCCTCAAGTAGAAAAAACAGCATTATATATCGATAATAAAAATCTTACGCTACGTATAGAGGATCAATTATATCAGACAGCAGGCAAAGCGTCATTTACTTCCTCCAGCTATTTCAACATATTAAATTTCCCTTGGATACAAGGCAAACCGGAGGAACTGGATCAACCCAATACGGTAGCCTTGACTAAAAGTATTTCAAAAATTTATTTTAAAGATGAAAACCCTATTGGAAAAATAATTTTAGTAGATGGCAAATTCCCCATAAAAGTCATCGGTATCATCGATGACAGCAAGAAAAATTCCGATTTTCGTTCGGATATCTATATATCGTTAAATTCACTGACAAATTTATGGCAGATTCCCAAAGATGATGGATTCTTTCTCAATTGGGGCTATACTAATTCAAGTAACAACATCATACTAAGACTAAAACATACATCCGATCAGGCTGCTGTGGAGAAAAGTATACAAAAGCTAATCACGAAATATTGGGACAAGGATGTACTTCAATACTTTCATTATAAGCTACTGCCACTACCCCATTTTCATTTTGACGCGGATTATGGCAAAGGGACCCAACGAACCTTATTGAACATCTTAGTTGTTATCGCCGTGGGCATTGGTGTTATGGCATTTATCAACTATAGTAATATCGTATTTGCCCAACAAATGAACCGGAGCGTAGAAATGGGGGTCAGAAAAATACTAGGGAGTTCCAAGCAGCAACTGTATTACCAGTTTCTGATCGAAACCTTGCTGTTGACAGCGTGCTCAGTCTTATTTGCGTTAGTACTATTGGGTCTTTCCATCTCCTGGGCCAATCAATACCTATTTGAAGATGAGCCCGTGCAAATTATCAACCTGTATTCATTTTTGGGTACAATTGGAATACTTTGGGCCGCTACCGCACTAGTCACCTCTGTTTACCCGCTGATCTTTGTAAATAGAATGAAAATCCAGCAAGCCTTAAAAAAGTTGACCATAGGCCCATGGAGCTTAACCAGAAAATCTTTTATTGTCGTACAGAATGTAATCGCCATGATTCTTCTGATTGCCACGTTCGTTATTGTCTTACAGGTAAACCATCTCAAGCAGACCGATATTGGCTTTAATCGTGAACAAGTGGTTCTCTTTCCCATGACGAATAACATGCTGAAATCAAAAGAGAAAATTGTACATTTCCTTCGTGATCGAACGGAAGTGCAATCATTTACTTTCTGCGACAATCCGCCATCACACGAAAAAGTATGGGGTGGAACTTTTCAATTTGATAACAGATCAGAATGGGAAAAATGGCCTGCTAAGTATGCAATCGGCGATTCAACCTATATCAGGACCTTTCATATCAAATTATTGGCCGGACGGAATTTTGATGACAATCCACAAAATCCAGAGTTTTTAGTCAATCGGCAGATGGCTACTACATTGGGATTTAAAAACCCCAATGATATCCTTGGTCGAAATTTGAATGCTGGCGGGCTCAATGAAGAGCACATCGGAAAAATTGTAGGTGTGGTTGCAGATTTTAGCACCAATTCGCTCAACGAGCCTATATCCCCTACCGTAATTGGCTACAATGAAAGCCGATTAAAGAACCTGGCCGTTAAGTTTAAGGGACATAAGCAAGATATATTATTGAAAACGCTAGCGCTACAATGGAAAAACTGGTATCCTGATGAAGTTTTCCAATATAAGTTTTACGATCAGCAAATTGCTAACCTTTATAAAAAAGAAGCGTTGGTTGAAAAACTTATCTGGATTGCGGCTATTGTATCGCTATGTATCAGCTCACTTGGTTTTTTAGGTTTGCTGTCCATCAATATCCTCAAACGCACAAAAGAAATTGGCATACGAAAAGTACTTGGCGCTTCCGTTTCAGGTATTGTCATTTTGCTATCTCAGGACTTTTTCAAGTGGATGGCTATTGCCTTCACCATTGCCACTCCTGTAGCATATTATCTCATGGAGCACTGGTTAACTAATTTCCCATTCCGAATAGAAATTAGCTGGTGGATCTTTTTCCTTGCTTTCTGTACTGGATTAATCTTGACGTTATTGGTCATTGCACTGCAATCCATCAAGGCTGCAATAGCAAATCCGGTCCATAGTTTACGGAACGAATGATTGACTGCTTCGGCATGGAAGAGGATCTCCAGCTACAGGCATCCGCCGAGCTGGAGATTGAATGCTGTACAATATTGAACGGCAAACTGTCCGATATCGAACAGCATTCAGCAGCACATCAGCAATAAAAAAACTAACTATCAACAACATACAGACTTGGCCAAACATTTGTATTTTTAGTTTTCTATGTCGAGGCCCCATTATACAAACAGCTTCATGAACGGAATAAATTCTTATTACAAAGACAATGAACTTTACAAACTTTAAGATTGCTTGGCGAAATATTCGAAAGAAAAAAGTGCAGAACCTGATCAATCTAATTGGATTGACCTGCGGTATTACTTTTCTACTACTTGTAGGCGCCTATGTATGGGATGTACACCAAGTGAATAGCAATATCAAAAATATTGATCGGCAATTTTTGTTGCAAAGCAAGTATAAGAAAGAAGGATTTGGTATTAACTTAACCACGTTAGGGGCGCTCCCCAAAGCCTTATATGAGGAGTATCCTAATCTCGTCTCTAATTATTATCGGATTGATGGATTGACAGGTATCGTAGCAAACGGAGCAACAATCCATGAAGAAGGGATGTCTCTCGGAGATCCTAGTCTATTGACGATGTTCGGATTCCATATTCTAGCGGGTAACGCCAATACTGCCCTGAATAATCCTTTCTCAGTTGTCATCAGTGACAAAGCAGCCATAAAATATTTCGGCCATGCGGATGTACTTGGAAAATCGCTACAAATAAAAAATTTCAAGGGTGAAAAACACGATTTTGAAATTACAGCAATCATCAAATCCGATGTCCAAAATGCCATTATGGATCTCACAAAGAATATGCATGCAGACATATTTTTACCGATCATCAACGAGCAATTCTTTGGCCGATCTATAGACAATTGGAATAATCCATATATTGCCGGCTATATTGAATTGAAGCCAGGTGTCAGCTCGGAACAAGTAGATGCTGCCATAGAGACGCTGGTAGGCAAAAATACAGATAAGGAATTTTCCAGCCAATATAGCCCTAGTTTAAAACCATTGAAAACCTATTATTTGGACGACAACCAGGGGGCTGTTCGCAAAATGATACAGACATTGATCTTGACGGCTATTTTTATCTTGACCATGGCCATTATAAATTTTATTAATTTTAGTATCGCTCAGCATATTACGCGATTAAAGGAAATGGGTGTTCGCAAGATGATGGGATCGTCTCGGGTGCAGCTTATTAGACAACTGATGACCGAATATATCCTGATCGTGGCCATAGCAACATTAATCAGTCTGCCAATCTATATCGTGACAAGCCCAATCTTCGAACATATCTTGATGCGCAAGCTCCCTACGTTAATGGAATTGCCGATTTATTTTTTTGGTCTACTGGGTATAATGACATTATTAATTGGTTTACTGGCGGGTCTATATCCAGCAATCAAGCTTTCCAATATAGCGGTACTTCCGGCAGTCAAAAATCAGTTTTCGACCTTGGGCGGCAAACAGCTGGTACGAAAAATTCTTTTGTTTTTTCAATTTGGGGTAGCCTTGCTGCTGCTGGCCTGCACACTAATTATTTCCAAACAGGTGGACCTATTTCTCCATAGCAATCTAGGTTACAACAAGGACTACTTATTAACCGTTCAAGTACCTAGAGATTGGTCCGAAAATGGTGTTCGCAAAATGGAGACTTTACAACATGAACTCAGCCAGCAACCAGAAGTAAAATCTGTAAGCTTATCTTATGAAACACCTGGATTACTGGGATTCAATATGCAATCTGCATTTGGTACGGTTGAAAACAAAGAAATCCAGGTACAACGGATTACAAGTGATAGTCACTTTTTGGGAACCTATGAGATACCGCTAATTGCGGGAACTTTTCTTCCTAAAAACTATGCTACTCATGCGGATAATAGACCAGTCGTCATCAACAGAAAGGCTATGGATGATTTTGGCTTTAAAAATGCCGAGCAGGCGATTGGTCAGCAAATAGCAATCAATGATCCTAGTTACAAAATGACTATTGTGGGCGTTGCTGAAAATTTTGTAGCCAACACACTTCATCAGGCATCCCCGCCTATTATCTGGATAGATGTACATGAGAGCCTTCAATACCGATACCTCAGTATTCGCTTACAAAAAGGCTCTCTTTCCAATGCAGTACAACAACTGGAAAAAAAGTGGAAAACGTTGCTACCTGATGCACCGTTCGAGTATAAGTTTATGGATGAACGTATCAAAAGTTTATATGAAACTGAGTTGCAGCTGCATCGCGCTTCCCAGATTGCTACGGTTGTTTCGCTACTGATCGTGGCATTGGGACTTACCGGATTAATATCGCTTTCCATCCATCTGCGCAATAAAGAAGTTGGCATTCGTAAAGTACTTGGGGCTTCACTAGCACATTTGATGTTACTCTTTTCAAAAGAGTACTACGGAATCTTCCTATTTGCTGCATTTACGACAGTTCCACTGAGCTATCTATTGATGCAATACTGGCTACAAAATTACATTATCCGAGTAGAAATCAATGCATTTACCTTCTTGTTACCATTGGGCACGTTGATTGGTTTGCTGAGTTTATTGGTTGGTATTATTGTATTTCGATCAACTCGGTTTAATCCAGTTGAAAAATTAAGAGATGAATAATCTAAGAAACCAATCCACATAAACAGTATGATAAAGAATCACCTTAAAACCGCTTGGCGAACATTGATGCACAATCGGATCTATTCGCTATCAAATCTCATCGGCTTAACCATCGCGTTACTGGTATTTATGTTAATTAGTTCACTTGTCATTGATGAGCTTTCCTACGACAGACAATGGGGCAACTCCAATGAGCTTTACCGAATGAGGGTGGTACCCAAAGAAACACAGGAAGGTGTCAAAACCAATATTTCAGGAGCTCCTGAAGGTCTCTCAAAGGTCTTGAAAACTAATTTTCCTGAAATTTTAGGTTATACCACGATCAACAGTAGTTCACAGAAATTAACAATCAACGGGCTGTCAAAACAACTAGCTGAAATCAGTACCTTAGAAATTGACAGTGGTTTTTTCAATCTTTTTGATACAAAAATAATTGCAGGCAATCCAAAACAAATTATTGCAGGTGCAAAAAACATTACATTGACAGCCTCTGCTGTACAAAAATACTTCAGCGGAAAAGATGTACTCGGCAGCACATTCTACAATAAACCGCAAGAAGGGGAACCAGAGGCTTATTATGTCAATGCTATTATTGAGGATATTCCTCACAATTCATCCTTTCAGGCAGAAGCGCTCGTGCTGATGCCTAAGATAATTGAATTTAATCCGGCAGAGGCCGGCTCATTGCAAACACAAATTCTATTGCTCAAAAGCACAACTGATATTAACCACTTTTCTACCAAAATAAACAAATGGTACAAAGGACAAAAACTGAATGACTGGGCGAAAAGTTTTAATCTTTTTATTGAACCCATCAAAGATATACACCTACAAAGTATTACAGGATGGGAGAATCCCATGCAAGATATTTACCTACTGGTGGGAATAGCGACACTTATTCTTATATTGGTCAGTATTAATTACATTAACCTAAGCTTTGCGCATGCCTTAAAACGCACACAACAGATAGGTATCCGTAAGGTATTGGGAGCAAGCCGAAAAAATCTAATCTTACAAATGAGCATAGAAAGTACAATACTCTTTGCCAGCTCTTTTCTGATCGCATTTTTCGGTTATATTCTTGTCAGTCCTGCATTTGAAAACTATTTAGAGCATCCATTGACAATGAGCTACCAGCATTCTTTATTCATGTTTGCTGGACTACTAACCACCTGGATAATTCTAGGCTGGCTGTGCAGTTTACCGACTGCGTTGTCTCTATCGAAAACACAGCCAACGCTTGAACTTCGGAAGCAACTTTCTTTCTTCAGACTTCCCTTAAATATGGCATTTACCAAAATACTGGTTGTCTTCCAATTTGCTATCTCCATCGTCGTAGCGATCTGCATGATGTCAATGCGGGCACAACTGCATTATTTGTATAGCAAAGATCTTGGCTACGAACCCAAAAATCTTTTAGCCATCAACTATACCTCTTGGGAAGGAAAGGATCAGGCTTTCAAACAGGAGCTATTAAAAAATTCATACATCGCATCGGTTAGCCTCACAAGCTGGACTCCCTTTAGCGGGAGTGCAGATTTTAAAATAGTAAAAGACCCTCACGACCCGAACAAAGAACTGCCTATTGTATTTGTTTATGCAGATTATGATTACATCAAAACAATGGGTATAAAACTCATTGACGGACGTCCTTTGAGTGCGGACTATGCACTGGACAGATCATTTACGGATTCGGTACACAATGGGCAACCAGTATTTACAAACATGCTCGTTTCCGAAGGAACAGCCCAACGGCTCCCTTTTAAACTCAATAAAAGTTTAGAGCTCCTAAAAAATACACCAGTGGGTATATTTAAAGAATTTAACGGAGCAAGTTTAAAGTTTCCGATCGGTCCCTTTGCAATTAAGGCAGAAACTGAATGGGAAGGTGGCTGTATGCTCATTCGAGTAGAGGAAGGCAAGAAAAAGGAAGCTTTAGCACTGGTAAACAAGACATGGAACAAATTTTTTCCAAACCGGATAGCGCAGATCAACTGGCAGGAAGATCAAGTACAGAATCAATATAACAAAGAAAAAAAACAATACCAGCAATTAGCACTTTTTACCGGTTCCAGTATGCTGATTGCCATCTTAGGGATCGTAGCTATTGCTATTTATACGCTAGAACGAAGAGTAAAAGAAATTGGTATCCGTAAAGTACTTGGGGCTTCCGTAAATACGATCACATATATGATTTCCAAATCCTTTATCTTACTCCTCCTAATAGCGATTCTAATAGCTTTCCCTATAGCATGGTGGTTTATGCATAAATGGCTAGAAAATTTCTTCTATCATATAGATGTACCGATCGTTCTATTTATTTTCACAGGGTTGTGTATTGGTTTGACAACTTTAGCGATTATCGCCACCCGCATATTCCAGACAGCCCGTATTAACCCTGTCAATAGTTTACGGGATGAATAAGAAAAAATAAGCCGTAGGTTATCTAAGCTAAAAAGTGTATTTATTATTAACCTATTGGGAATGGAAGTTTATAATTGGTGTACCTACGGCTTAGGATCTTTGAAGCAATTTTTAGCTGTTCGTGTTGGACAGCTAAAAATTGCTTATTTCTTTTCTGTCGAATCCGTGGGAGCAGCTAAAATATAACAGAATCCGTATTTAGATACTTTCCGAATAATTTTGCGTTCATCAGACCGATTAAGGAAATTATCTAGCACCTTAATCAGGTTTTTAGGATGTATATACCTTTCTAGTTTAGCACAGCATAAGTTGTGTATTTCATCAGGTCTCTTTTCCACATTAAAATATCCGATATCAATATTCTCATCCAAGAGAGTACTTATCTTTTTTACTTCTTCTATTGTCGAAATTTCATACGGGTCGAGATCATGTCGAATATCGATTAGCTTAAATTCGATTACTTTTTGATCTTGCTCTACATCAACTTTATACAGTTCATAAATAACGCGGTCACCCAATTTAGTTACATGCAATTCATATGTATACTTCTGTGACGACAAATCAATTCCGTAAGGCATCAATTCATTCATACTCTTTATTTCTAGTACAAGCTGCATGACAACCAAATCATGAACAAAAGTTCTTTTCCTTTTGAATGTCTCAACTTTATTTATAAAATCGAATGACTTTCCCATTAAAAAAGAAACTTCTTCGGGTGACAGGTGCCGCGAAATACGTTGTAGCAGCATACGATAATATATTTGCATGTCTAACTCTCCGCATCTCCTCCTATATACTTTTGTTTTTTGAAATTTCGCTGTTTTCATCATTGACATATTTAAATGATATAGATTTTCAATACAAAAGAATAGAAAATATTCTACAAATAAAAACATTTGTATAAATAAAAATAACATTTTGTATATTTATCTATACAAAACAAGAGCATACTAAATCATAACTATGACAAAGCTAGGTGAATTTTTAGAGAAGAAATCCGTTAATAAATCGCGAATTGCGCGCAAAACAGGTTTAAGTAAGGCAAGAATTAATGAGTTAACGATGACCGAAACGGCTAAATTGCGTTTGGATGAAATGTACCTGATCGCATTGGCTATTGATACAGATCCAGCTAAAATGATGTTCGAACTATGTGATCATCTCCAGCTGAAAGAGATTGAAGAGTAAGCAATTCTCTATTTACCGTCAGCGCCTAGAACGTCTGTGCGATACTGAACGCCCAACTGTTCGATATCGTACAGACGAGCTTTTCAAATTTAAAACAACAAACTAGTTATCAACACATTAACAAAGTGGCAATGCAATTGATTTCAGCTTAAAAGTCTGTTTTGATTATAACTACCAGTCATTCAGACCTTAAAAATTTCTGCTATGATAGGAAATAATCTCAAAATAGCTTGGCGGAACATGGCGAAAAACAAGCTATATTCATTCATCAAGATTGGTGGCTTTGCCTTTAGTATTGCGATCTGTATTCTTATTGTTTTATATCTAAAACATGAGACGAGCTATAATAAGTTTTATCCGGCTATGGATAGAATTTACCGCTTGGTTGTTCAGTTACCCATAGAGAATAAAACCGAGCGCTGGGTTTCACTTTCTGCACCGGTAGCGCCAACCCTAAAAGCAGAAATACCCTCCATTGAGCAAACGGGGCGCATCCTACCTAATCCGTTATTCGGTGCGGGCAGCAACCAATTGTCATTAAATAACAGCCCGGATAGCCATTACGATGACGGATTTGTCTATGTCGACCAGTCCATTCTCGACATGTTTCCTATGCCAATGGTTTCGGGCCAGCTGTCCCATGCACTCGATAAGCCCAACACATTGGTTATTACCAGAAGCAAGGCCGAAAAATACTTTAAAAATGATCCAATTGGACAAACGATTTATCTCAACAACAATAAATCGAAGGCCTATACCATCACTGGGGTCATTGAAGATGTGCCCAACAATTCGACCCTTGCCGGTTATAGTTTTTTTATGTCGCTCGCTGGAGAACCTTTTTATCAAGGCGAACAGACTGCTTGGCTCAATAACAATTATACTGTTTATGTCAAATTAAAACCCAACGTAAATGTTGCACTGGCAGAAAAAGAAATTTCAAAGAATTACTTAGAGATACATTATCTCCCTGAATATCTAAAATCAGGACGGAAACTTAATCCGCTTTTCAAGCAGGCAAAAATAACTTTACAGAATGCACTCGACATGCATTTAAAATCTGTGGATATAAGCGACGATAAAGTTAGTACATTGAACAGAGGCGATATTCGCATGGTTTGGACCTTCGCAACAATAGCTTTATTTATTTTGTTCATTGCCTGTATTAACTTCATCAACTTATCGACAGCAAATGCAGCAACGAGAGCAAAAGAAATTGGTATCCGTAAGACTATTGGCTCCTCCAGGAAGCTGCTTGTTGGACAATTTCTTGTTGAAGCAATTTGTTATAGTGTATTGTCACTGATTATTGGGCTCTTTCTAAGCTGGCTACTACTACCCGTATTCAACCATCTAGCCAACAAATCCTTGACCATTCCTTGGATAGCAGCGTACTTCTTTCCTTCTCTTTTGGTGGCCATATTGGTGATCGGTGGTCTTGCCGGAATCTACCCAGCATTGTACCTATCCAAATTTAAACCAATTACCGCACTGAAAAACAATGTCATTGGCGCTAAATCTTCGCTGTTTAGGAATAGTTTGGTTGTCTTTCAATTCGCGACCTCAATTATCCTTATCGTTGGAGCATTGGTAACCAATAAACAGATAAACTACATATTGGACAAAGATCTGGGATTTGACAAGGAACAAATCGTTGTGCTTCGCGGTATTGGAACATTATCGAAACAGCTTCCAAGTTTAAAAAATGAACTAAAGAGCCTCCCCAATGTTGCCTCAGTTTCCATGGGTGATTTTCTTCCAGTCCCCATCGATGGAGCCAAACGAAATGGTAATCCGTTCTGGGTCGATGGCAGAAAAGATCTTGATATGGCTACACAGGGCCAATTTTGGGAAATCGATCAGGATTACCTGAGCACATTCGGTCTTCATTTAAATAAAGGACGAAATTTTGATCCCACCAGAGCCACCGATAGCAGTTCGGCTATTATCAATCAGAAATTGGCCGACGAACTTCACTTAAAGAATCCCATTGGTGCAAAAATCACCAATGGCAATACATGGACCGTCATTGGCGTAGTAGATGATTTTATTTTTGAGTCGCTAAAGGATAAGGGGTATGCAGGACTTTGTATGACATTACAAGGCAATCCTTCCCTCCTCTCTATTAAGGTAAAACCGCAACATCTCAAAGAGACGCTCGCTGATATCAAAGGAGTATGGGACAAATTTGCCCCAAATCAACAAATTAACTACAGCTTCTTGGACGAAGGTTTTGAGGCTCTTTATCAAGACGTGGAACGGACCAAGAATATATTCACTTGTTTCGCTCTTGTTGCCATTTTTGTTGCTGCACTCGGGCTTTTCGGTCTCGCAACTTATGTGACACAGCAACGGACCAAAGAAATTGGCGTACGTAAGGTCCTTGGAGCCAATGCGATTAGATTACTCCGATTATTGTCTGGAGATTTTATAAAATTGGTGTTTGTAGCCTTGGTCATTGCTACACCAGTTGCGTGGTGGGCAATGAACCAATGGCTTACAGATTTTAACTATCGGATCGAAATAAATTGGCTCTACTTCATTCTTGCAGGAATGAGTGCCATTTTAATTGCTTTAGGCACAATCAGCTATCAGACTTGGAAAGCCATTCGCGCCAATCCTGTGGATAGCCTGCGCGATGAATAAATACAAAACCGTAAAAGACTTTTATTATGATAGTAAATAATTTAAAGATCGCTTGGCGAAATATGGTCAACAACAAACTGTACTCGATCATCAAGATCGGCGGATTCGCTTTTAGCATTGCGATTTGCATTCTTATTATGCTGTACATTCGACATGAAACCAGTTATGATAAAATGTATCCCAACATGAACCGTGTTTTCCGTCTTATCGTTTCAGCACCCGATGGTGATAAAGTGAGGCAAACCTTTGCCTTTCCTGCCCCAGCAGCTAAAACCTTGCAAGAGGAAATCCCAAGTGTTGAATTAGCCGGTCGCGTTTTACCCAATACCTTATTTGGTGCCGGAAGCAATCTGTTTACTGTAAATGGCCGTGCGGAGAACTACCTTGATAAAGGTTTTGTATATGTTGATCAGTCCATTTTGGAAATATTTCCGCTTCCGGTCGTACAAGGACAGTTATCACATGCGCTGGACAAACCCAATGCGATAGTCATTACCAAAAGTAGGGCTCAGAAATATTTCAAAGGAAATGCCGTAGGACAAACGATCTATCTGAACAATAATAAAAATGTCTTATACAACATAACGGCTGTGATCGATGATGTCCCGAGCAATTCCAGTCTCTATGGCTATGATTATTTTATTTCCCTTGCAGGCGAACCTTTTTACCCGGGTGAGCAAAACAATTGGGGCGCGACGAATTACATTACCTATGTAAAACTGAAGGAGAATGCAGATATTGCCAATGCACAGCGCAGCATTTCAAAAAACTATATTCAGGACCATTATATTTTGCTCAACAAAAAAAATGGAATGAAAATATCGCCCGAAATGATGCAATCAACCGTATTGCTTCAAAACGCCCTTGATATGCACCTGCACTCGAAGAATATTTCGGAATATGGAATGGCAACACAATATCAAGGCGACATTAAGATGGTCTGGGTATTTGCGGGAATTGCATTTTTTATATTATTGATTGCCTGTATTAACTTCATCAACTTATCAACGGCGAATGCAGCAACGCGAGCCAAAGAAATCGGAATTCGAAAAACCATTGGATCAAATCGACGGACACTGATTTTCCAATTTATGACCGAAGCGATATGTTACAGTCTTATTTCACTCCTTATAGGGTTATTATTAGCCTTCCTGTTATTACCTGTATTTAACAATCTAGCCAACAAAGCGCTGTTTATACCGTGGACAGTGTGGTACTTTGTGCCTTCGCTGATCTTGAGCATGTTGTTCATCGGCATTCTGGCCGGTTTATACCCAGCGCTCTATTTATCAGGTTTTCAACCTATCAACGCATTAAAAAGCAAATCGGTCACCAATCCTAAATCTTCGTTGTTACGCAATGGACTGGTTATTTTCCAGTTTGCAACATCTATTATATTGATGATCAGTGCACTTATTGCGAATCAGCAAATCAGTTTTATGCTCAATAAAGACATTGGCTTCGATAAGGATCAGGTAATCGTACTCCGCGGTATAACGGGTATTGCCTCCCAGGCAAAAGAATTAAAAAATGAATTGAAAGCCATTCCAACAGTAAGTGATGTCTCCATCGGCGACTACTTACCGGTCCAATTGGATGGTGCAAAAAGAAATGGGAATCTTTTTTGGGCCAAAGGAAAAGAAGATCTTGAATTGGGAGAAGGCGGGCAATTCTGGAATATCGACGAAAGCTACCTCACTACATTTGGACTAAAACTTATAGCCGGCCGAAACTTTGATCCACATATCGCATCGGATAGTTCTGGTGCTATTGTTAACAAAAGAATGCTTGCTGATCTAGGCATCAAAGGAAATCCAATTGGCGTACAAATTACCAATGGCATGACCTGGACCATTATCGGCGTCGTCGACGATTTTATCTTTGAATCGATGAAAGATGAGGGCTACTATCCCGTTTGTATGACTCTCGCCAACAGCCCCTCCATGCTTTCCATCAAGACTAAATCTACAGAAATGTCCAAAACATTGGCCGACATTAATACCGTTTGGAACAAGTTTTCACCAAATCAAAAAATCGATTACAATTTTCTCGATGCCGGCTTCGCAGATCTATATCAAGATGTCCAACGGACAAAAAATATCTTCAGTTGCTTTGCTTTTGTAGCCATTTTTGTTGCCGCTCTGGGACTTTTCGGACTGGCAACCTACGTGACCCAGCAACGAACCAAGGAAATCGGTGTCCGCAAGGTTCTCGGCGCAAGTTCCATCCGATTACTCAAATTACTCTCCGGAGATTTTATAAAATTGGTGTTTGTAGCTTTGATCATTGCTACACCTGTTGCGTGGTGGGCAATGAATCAATGGTTGAGAGATTTCAACTATCGAATAGAAATCAATTGGTTCTACTTTATTCTAGCGGGCCTTAGTGCAATCCTGGTTGCATTTGGAACCATTAGTTATCAAACCTGGAAAGTCGTCCGTGCCAATCCAGTCGAAAGTTTAAGGGATGAATAAAGTCAGAAAATCTTAAAATTTGGTGTTTGTTGCCTTGGTAATTGCCTTTCCTGTTGCGTTGTGGGCAATGAACCAAGGGCTTAGGAGATGGATGTTCGATTCTGGACGTAAACTGTTCGAAATCGGACATCCGAAAACAAAAAAAACAACATAAAACACTTATAACAAAACAATTACAACAATGGCAAGGGGATTGTAATTTTAATTGAGTGAATTGGTTCGCATTAGTTTAAACATAATATCCTCCAAAAAATGGCAAAAAATGATTTCAAACTAGCTTGGCGCAAACTTTTAAAAAATAAAGGTTTTACTTTCTTAAATATTGTTGGTCTGACCCTGGGTTTTACGGGTTTTATCCTTTCCTATCAATATATTAATCGCGAAACGAGTTACGATAAATGGAACCCACATTTTAAGGATATCTACCAAATTGGCCTTGAATCGGAAGGTGCATTTACGGACGAAACTTCACCTTCACTGGCTCCATTGCTAAAACAGAGTTTACCTGATATTGTATATGCAGGAAGAAAAATAGTCTATAACTACGGTAGTTACCCCCTTTTTGGTGAAAAAACAGTCCTTATCAAAAACGCGGCATTAATTGATTCTTCTGCTGCGCAAATTTTTCAGGTAAAAAATGCGACTGGACCGCTCTATAAAAACAAAGACCAAAAGGAAGCGACCTTGGTCAAAAGTCCTATTGCCGAACAACTGTTTAAAAAAGAAGATCTAAATTTTGACAGTCCCCATTCGGTTCCAACTCAAAGCCTTGCTCTAGGTATGCAGGAGACGATTTATGGTACGATCAAAAAACAGAGTCTGTCCATCATTGATTACGATCTCCTTTTTATCCGCGAACCGCAGGATCTCTTCGCCGATAATAATCCTTTTTTGTATCAAACTTATATTCAGGTTCGTCCCGGTACGGATATCCCAAAGTTGACTAATCGCATCAATGCGCTTTACCAGAAAGAAATTGCACCAAAAGATAAAATACGTTCTTCTAGTTATGCCAAGGGAAAAATCTATTTGGATCCATTAGCCAATCTTCATCTAAGGCCAAAAACAGGTACTGACACAGCTTATATCATTACGTGGATTATTGGTATTCTCTCCGTTTTGATCCTCTTACTTGCCGCTGCCAATTTTGCCAATTTGATTATGGCACAGGCGGATCAACGCATTAAGGAACTCGCGCTTAAAAAAATATTAGGCAGCTCACGCTGGGCTATCGTCAGACAATTGGTACTGGAAGTATTTATCCTGACTTTCAGTGCTGCAATCTTAAGTTTCGTCACTTTGGCTCTCACAGGAAATATTCTACAAAAATGGTTCAACGATGATCTTAAGGGGTATATTTTGAGCTCGGAGACAATCGCCCAACTTGCTATTGCCGTACTATTGACAACAATTCTATCGGCAATATACCCAGCTATCGTACTCTCTGGCTTCAAATCCGTTAATCTCCTTAAAGGCGGACTAACATCAGTACTCAAAAAAGGAACTTTCCGCAATGCCTTATTAACCTTTCAAATCAGCATGGCGATTTTGTTTATCTCGGGTATGTTAATCATCCGGGGCCAACTTCAGTACATGCAGCAGGCAGATAAAGGGTTTGAGCCAGCGCAGGTTATCAATTTCAAGGGAGTAGGTATGTATTACAATAAAAACAACTACGAACAATTAAAGAGGCGATTAGAAAATGATCCGAGTATTGCATCTACCGCATCGGCGACCAATATTCCGGGAGAAGGTGAGCAGCCTCCCAAAATGGATTTTTCCTATGCCCAAAAAAACATTTCATTTGCACATGTCGGCATTGATCCTGGATACTTCAAGACGTTAAACATCTCCAGTACACAGGGGAATACCAATATTTCATTGGACCAATTGCTTCGCGATTCCTTAGCCCATTATGCTATTATAAACGAATCTGCAGCCAAAAATTTAGGACTTTCAAACCCTATGGGTGCAAAAATTAAGGGCTGTGATGTAGACTTTGAAATTGTCGGTTTAGTCAAAGACAGTAAAGCTTATGGCTTTGAGAATGTAGTTCAACCGACCATCTATTCATTTAAAAATGAATGTGGCACTATGCGTTTTCAGACGACACTTATGGTCAAAACAAAACAAGGCATGGTCGATCAGGCAATTCAAACAGTCAAAGCAGAGTGGGCGAAAAACCCAACCGCAAAAGACCTCCCCCTTGATTATTCCTTTATGGATGAGCAATATGCTTTACAGCACAAAAAACAGCAAGAATTGCAGACGGCTTTTAATAGTTTCACTAGCCTCTCTGTGATCATCGCGGCCTTAGGGCTGTTCAGTATGGCGGCATATCAGGCGGCATTACGAAAAAAGGAAATGAGCATCAGAAAAGTACTGGGAGCATCGGTACAATTGCTCTTTGTTCAATTGAACAAACCATTTTTCAAACTCTTTTTGATCGGTATTGGCATAGCCCTTCCACTAGCCTATATGCTCATGAATAAATGGCTTTCTAATTTCGCCTATCACATTCAGCTTTCCTGGTGGTCGTTTTTGATTCCAATATTTTGCATATTTATCCTCATATTGGTTTCCATCAGTTTCCAATCTCTCAAAGTCGCAAAAACCAATCCAATAGATAGTCTGCGCGATGAATAAAAGATAATATGAGCAGTGATGGCCTTAACCCAGAGTCGAACAATAATTATGGTTACCGGTAAAAATATAAATACGAATATCTAAGATCTCAATACTAAAAAATGATACAATTAAAAAATTTATTCAAGTGGTATAATGTAGGTGGTACACGCTCATTCGTCCTTAAAGATGTAAGTCTCGATATCGCTGAAGGTGATTTTATCTCCATCATGGGACCTTCAGGGTCCGGAAAATCGACTTTATTAAATATTATCGGTATGCTCGACGAGCCTGATGAAGGTGAATATATCTTTATGGGCGAGAATGTGTTGGAAATGAAAGCGAAAAAAAGAACGCAACTATACCAATCCCACATCGGCTATGTATTTCAAGCTTACCATCTCCTGGATGAATTGACTGTATATGAAAATATTGAAACACCTTTGATCTATAAGGACATTTCGAGCAAAGAAAGAAAAGCTATTGTTGCCGATATGCTCGATCGCTTTGGTATTGTTGGTAAGAAGGATCTCTTCCCAGCCCAACTATCCGGTGGCCAACAACAGATTGTAGGTATAGCGCGTGCATTAGCGGGATCGCCCAAGTTATTGTTAGCCGATGAGCCTACGGGTAATTTAAATTCCAAACAAGGCGAAGAAATCATGGATCTATTCAAACAGCTCAACGATGATGGTGTTACGATCATACAAGTAACCCATTCTGAAAAGAATGCCGAATACGGTAAAAGAGTTGTCAATATGCTGGATGGTCAGCTCAAATAATTGTATGCCAATTTAACCTGGATAATCCCTACGCAGTACATCAATTACGGTAGGGATTTTTTTAGCTCATATTTCGAATCAATTCTTTAACTTCGTTATGATGAATGAGAGAGAGTTGAAATCGCTAATATCCCTGTTGGACGACACCGACCAACAGATTATTCAGGAAGTGGAACACCAGTTAAAAAGCCAAGGTCCTGAGATTGTACCCTATTTGGAAAAATTTTGGGAATCAAGCTTCGATCCCAGAATACAGGGACGTTTAGAGAATATCATTCATGAAATTCAATTTGATCAGACCAAAAACGAGTTACAGATCTGGAACCTGAGTAACTCATTCAATCTACTGGAAGGATTAATTATCCTCAATAATTATCAATATCCTTCTTATGAAGACCACAAGATTATTTTGGCGATAGAAGATCTCAAAACTGAGGTATGGCGCGGTTTGCATTACGACATGAGCCCACTGGAAAAAGTGAACCTAATGAATCATGTTCTTTTTGGCTCTTTCGGCCTAACAGGAAATACAAAGGACTATCATCACCCACAGAATTCCTATATTGGTCAAGTACTCGATACCAAACAGGGGAATCCCTTAACCCTATCCTGCATTTATAGTATCATTGCACAAAAATTGGACATTCCAATCTACGGTATCAATTTACCAAAGCATTTTGTATTGGCGTATATGGATTCGGATGAAGAAGGGAATGAAAATGTGCTGTTTTACATCAATGCCTTTAATCGTGGTCAGGTTATGCAAAAAAGCGATGTAAATTCATTTTTGAAGCAACTGAACCTCAATCCAGATAGAGAATTTACCTATCCTTGCGACAATGTGACTATCATTAAACGAGCTTTGCGAAACCTAATGTCTGCCTACGAGGAACATGAAAGTTCAAACAAGCAACAGGAAATCAAAGAGCTTTTCCAGTTGCTTGCTTAAACTGCATGTTAGAAAACATTAGCTTCACGAGCATCTAAAAAGATATAATTAGGCGTCATGGAGCCATAGGTTTTCGCCGCAATATCGGGTTTTACATTGCCTTCACTTAAGCCAACCAATGGAAAACGCGAAATTGTACGATTCGTTAGATCAGAAACATAAAAGAATTTTCCTTGGTCCGTACGGTCATCAATCGCTACACCCCAAGGTTTTACTAAGCCTGTATTAGCCCCACCGACAACATAATCCGGTTCCACGTTCATTTTATCCGTGGTGCCGCTAAATAAGGTATTTGGATCTTTGAAAAATAGTACTTCACTACCGGAAGTTACCGCCAACAAGTTCTTTTTGGGAGCGTAGGATACCGAGCCTAATCCCGTTTTACCATTGATATATACTTTCATCATTGGCGTAAATCTAGTGGAAGCTACAATGGTATCGCGAGCACGGTCGATGAGTTCTTGTTTGAGTTGTGAATATACCGCAAAACCACTTTTATTTTCTGTTCCTTCATTATTAAAACCAACCAGCACCAATTTCTCATTACTATCACTCGTGATGCTGTTCAATAAGGTCAGTGAACTCGGAACAATGGTCCCCAGGTTAATCTGTTTGTCAATGATCGGTGCTCCGCCTTTTGATCCTACTTTTCCACTTGGTGTACTTATAGCATATAACATGGAGTTACCTGCTCCGCGATTTGTAACAGCCAAAAGAAATGGTGTTGTAACAGATCCAGAAGTACCATTTTGTTGGGCATAAGTATAATAAGCCAAACCCCTTACATTTGTAAAACCAGTATATCCAATAGCACCTGCATTACCAGGAATTCCATAGATCTCATTGGCAAATGGAATCACTTGAAGAAAAGTATCTTGTGCTGTAACACTTGCCTGAAAGATAGCCCGGGCTGCTGCATCAAAAAGAATTGGGCCACCACCTTTTGCCGGAGAAAGATATTGATAGATATTATCCAAGTTGGTTGTATCAGCCGGATCGATAATCATCATGTTTTTAAGCGCGGAATTGTTCTGGTCGTAATCCGAGAAAGAAACATACAATCTGGAGATCAAAGTAGCACCCGTTCTTACAGGTTCATCATCCAGTTTCTTGCATGATGTAAAACCTATTACACTAACAAAGAATAGGATAATACAGGATCGAAACGAAAATTTCATATATTTTTTATTAAAAATAGTGTATTGCGTTAAACATACAAATCTACTAATATATGCAGCATATAAACGAATTTATATGATTCTTTTAAGGGCAAACTCGTATAAGTAAAACGGAAATATTTGTCAATTCGCTACTTTTTGATTAAAATTGTCCTTGTTTTTTGTTAGCACATACGATTATGGAAAATAAAGAATTTGTAAGGGAGAGGTTGGCATTACCGGGAGAGGGCAAAAAATTACTTTTACACTCCTGCTGTGCTCCTTGTTCTGGAGAAGTGATGGAAGCACTCATTGCTTCGGATATCGATTTTACAATCTATTTTTACAATCCCAATATTCATCCCCGCAAAGAATATGATTTACGCAAAGACGAGAACATCCGATTTGCGGAAAAACATAATATCCCTTTTATTGATGCGGATTACGATGTTGATCATTGGTTCGATTTGGCCAAAGGGATGGAGCAAGAGCCTGAAAGAGGCATTCGCTGCACCATGTGTTTTGATATGCGTTTTGAAAAAACGGCTGAGTATGCAGCTGCGAATGGCTTTGATGTGATTTCAAGTTCGCTGGGTATTTCCCGTTGGAAAAACATGGAGCAAATCAATGACTGTGGTTTACGTGCGGCCTCCCGCCATGAAGGGATGGAGTATTGGACATTCAACTGGCGCAAGAAAGGTGGTTCTGCCCGTATGCTTGAAGTCTCCAAAAAGGAGAAGTTCTATATGCAGGAATATTGCGGCTGTGCTTATTCGCTACGTGACACCAACAAATGGCGTATGGCAAATGGGCGCGAAAAGATAGAGTTAGGCAAAAATTATTATGAATAAGCCCTGTTACTGGTGTATATAAAGCTTTGCTTCGGAATATTTAAAAAAATATTTCTATCCTAATGATTTTATACATACCTTTGCAGGCTCAAATGCAAGATTGTGAAACATCTAAAACAATACAGAATTCCCTTTTCGGGGCTCAACGCTGGAAAGCACAATTTTGAGTTTGACATTAATAAAAAGTTCTTTGACTGCTACGAACATTCGATTGTAAAAGATGGCAATCTGAAAGCAGAAGTTGAATTGCAAAAACAAGAAAATCTATTGATTTTGCATTTTGATATCCAAGGCGAAATTCAATTGACTTGTGATACCTGCTTAAAAGAGTTTATGTCACCGATTTCAATTCAAGAACGAATATTAGTCAAATTCACGGATGAAGATTGGACAGATAATACCGAAGAGGTGTTGATCTTATCCAAAAGCGACCATGAGTTGGATATAGCTGAGTTATTATACGAATACATTAATTTAGCTGTTCCCTATATCGTAAAATGTGAAGAGCAGGGACAAGGTATACAATGTGATCCTGAGATGCTCGCGTTATTTACAAGCGAGCCTGATTCAGAAGAACAAAAAGAAGAAGAAATTATCGACCCACGTTGGGAAGCATTGAGAAATATTAAAAATAACTAAAACAAAAATACGAGATGGCACATCCAAAACGTAAAACTTCTAAATCAAGAAGAGACAAAAGAAGAACACATTATAAAGCTGAAGCTCCAAGCTTGACAGTATGTAAAGAAACTGGCGCAGTTCATTTACCTCACCGTGCGTATACTGTAGACGGAAACTTGTACTACAACGGTAAATTGATCATTGAAAATACAGCTGTTGTCTAAGGTAAACCTTTCATAACACCAAAACATCCCAGACAAGCACTATTTTAGAAATTTGCTTTACTTTGGGATGTTTTTTGCGTATTATTGATTTACTAAATAATAACGGATGAAGATTGGTTTAGATATTTTAGGAGGAGATTATGCTCCTAAAGCAACGATAACAGGTGCTATTGAAGCACAAAAACAGCTTACTGGAGACCAAAAAATAGTCCTTTTTGGTAACACTGAAGAGACTAAACAATTAATCAATCAAGCCGGAGGAAATTCATCTGACTTTGAATATGTAGAGGCTCCAGAAGTCATTGCAATGGGTGAACATCCTACCAAAGCAATAACTCAAAAACCCAACTCAAGTATTGCGAAGGGATTTGAATATTTAAAAAACAAAGAAATTGACTCATTCGCTTCTGCTGGTAATACTGGCGCCATGCTTGTGGGCTCAATGTTCAGCGTTAAAGCTATCCCAGGCGTATTACGTCCTGCAATAGCATCCATTGTTCCCAAATTAAAATCAGGCTTCGGAATCTTATTGGACGTCGGCGCTAATGCGGACTGTAAACCAGAGATGTTGAACCAATTTGCAATCTTGGGAAGTGTCTTTGCCGAACATGTGTTTAATGTATCCAATCCTAAAGTTGGATTATTGAATATCGGAGAAGAAGAAGAAAAAGGAAACATCCTAACAACCTCTACCTACCCCCTACTTAAAGCCAACGACAAGATTAACTTTATCGGAAATGCAGAAGGCCGTGACCTGTTCAGTGACCATGCCGACGTTTACGTCTGTGATGGATTTACAGGCAACGTCGTCTTGAAACTCGCAGAATCATTTTATGTAGTGACGTTGAAAAAAGGTTTTAAAGATGATTTCTTCGACCGATTCAACTACGAGCAGTACGGCGGAAGCCCCATCTTGGGAGTTAATGCTCCTGTCATTATTGGCCATGGTATTTCGACACCTGAGGCCATTAAAAATATGGTTTTATTTTCAAGAGATATGATCGAGTCTAAGTTCATTGACAGCATCAGATCTATTTTCAATTAGAATATTTATGTCAAAGATTCACGCCGCAATCACGGCTGTAAATGGTTACGTTCCGGATTATATCCTTACTAACAAAGAATTGGAAACAATGGTCGACACCAACGACGAATGGATTGTTTCCAGAACGGGAATCAAAGAGCGTCGCATCTTAAAAGGTGAAGGGCTTGCTACTTCAGATCTTGCTGTACCTGCAGTTCAAGGTTTATTGAAAAAAAGAGGTATAGCTGCTACAGATATTGACCTTATTATCTTTTGCACAAGCACACCAGATATGCTGTTCCCTGCGACTGCAAATATTCTGGCCGATAAAATCGGAGCTACAAATGCATGGGGATTTGATCTTCAGGCTGCTTGTTCAGGTTTCTTGTTCGGTCTGAATACAGGAACACAATTTATCACTGCTGGTACACATAAAAAAGTCCTTGTTATCGGTGCAGATAAAATGTCTTCAGTAATAAATTATCAAGACCGTAATACCTGTATCCTATTTGGTGATGGCTGTGGTTGTGTATTGTTGGAGCCAAATGAAGAAGGAATGGGTATACAGGATGCTATTTTAAAAACCGATGGTTCCGGAGGACAGTTTTTGAATATCAAAGGTGGAGGTTCACTGAATCCGGCGTCGCATGCAACTGTAGATGCAGGATTACATTATGCTTACCAAGAAGGTCGTACGGTGTTTAAATTTGCAGTAACCAATATGGCTGATGTAGCACATGAAGTTATGGTCAAAAATAACTTAAAGTCAGAAGATATTGCTTGGTTGGTACCTCATCAGGCCAACAAACGTATTATTGATGCAACTGCAGAACGTGTGGGTCTTCCGGAAGAAAAAGTGATGGTGAACATTCAAAAATATGGAAATACCACCAGTGGTACTATTCCTTTATGCCTATGGGAATGGGAATCTCAATTGAAAAAAGGAGATAATCTTATCCTTGCAGCTTTCGGCGGTGGTTTCACTTGGGGATCCATCTATTTAAAATGGGCGTATTAATTGTCCATTTTATGGTATAATTTATTACTTTTGACAGTTAGAATTTTTTAGAAACAAACAAAACCTAGAATACTATGGGTATGGATATCAAACAAATTCAGGACTTGATTAAATTCGTTTCAAAATCAGGTGTGAATGAAGTCTCAATTGAAGAGCAAGATTTTAAAATTACAATAAAGACAAATCAAGAGCCTACGTACGTGACAGCTACTGTTCCTGCTGTTGCTCCAATTGCTGCTCCTCAAGTTGCACAAGCAGCGGCGCCAGCTCCTGTGGCTAGCCCTGCAGCACCAGCGGTAAACGCTGACGCAAACTTGATAACAATCAAATCACCAATGATCGGTACATTCTACCGTTCGGCTGGACCAGGTAAACCATCTTTCGTTAATATCGGTGATGATATCAATACCGGTTCTGTATTATGTATCGTTGAAGCTATGAAATTATTCAACGAAATTGAATCTGAAGTTTCAGGTAAAATCGTTAAGATTTTGGTAGAAGACGCTCAACCTGTTGAGTTCGACCAACCATTATTCTTAGTTGAGCCTAAGTAATTTACAATTACGTAAATGAATACATGTAGCCTCCAAAGGGCTACATTTTTTGCAAACTTCATAATTCAAGACAATGTTCAAAAAAATATTAATTGCAAATAGAGGCGAGATTGCCCTGCGCATTATCCGTACCTGTCGTGAAATGGGTATTAAAAGTGTTGCAGTATATTCGACTGCTGATAGAGACAGCTTACACGTAAGATTTGCGGATGAAGCAGTTTGTATTGGTCCTCCACCGAGTAGAGACTCTTACTTAAACATTCCAAATATTATTTCTGCAGCTGAATTGACAAATGCAGATGCGATTCATCCAGGATACGGTTTCTTATCGGAAAACGCACGCTTTTCAGCAATCTGTGCAGAATATGGCATCAAATTTATTGGTGCTACTGCAGAACAGATCGAAAAAATGGGTGATAAATCCCGTGCTAAGGATACCATGAAAAAAGCTGGTGTTCCAACCGTTCCAGGATCGGATGGTTTGATCTCAAACGTAAAAGAAGGTATTATATTAGCGAATGAAATCGGCTACCCAGTAATCATCAAAGCAACTGCCGGTGGTGGTGGTCGTGGTATGCGTATCATTTGGAAAGATGAAGAGTTCGAACCAGCTTGGGATTCTGCACGTGTTGAATCTGCTGCGGCTTTCGGTAACGATGGCATCTACCTTGAAAAATATGTAGAAGAACCGCGTCACATCGAATTCCAAATTGTGGGCGATCAGTTCGGTACAGTATGTCACCTATCTGAACGTGACTGTTCGATACAACGTCGTCACCAAAAATTGATCGAAGAATCTCCATCACCTTTTATGACTCCCGAATTGAGAGCTGAAATGGGAGAGGCTGCTGTCAAAGGTGCTAAAGCTGTAAACTATGAAGGTGCTGGTACAATCGAATTCTTGGTTGACAAACACCGCAACTTCTACTTTATGGAAATGAACACTCGTATCCAAGTAGAACACCCTGTAACGGAAGAGGTAATCAACTTTGACTTGATCAAAGAACAGATAAAAGTGGCCGCAGGAATTCCGATCTCTGGTAAAAACTATGAACCAGGAATGCATGCAATTGAATGTCGTATCAATGCGGAGGACCCTTTTAACAATTTCCGCCCTTCACCAGGTAAAATCACCAACTTCCACTCACCAGGTGGACATGGTGTACGTGTAGATACACACGTTTACTCTGGTTATTCCATTCCGCCGAACTATGATTCTATGATTGCTAAATTGATCACTGTTGCACAAACACGTGAGGAAGCAATCTGTACCATGGAACGTGCGTTAAGCGAATTCGTCATTGAAGGGATCAAAACAACCATTCCTTTACATTTGAGATTGATGCGCGACCCTAACTTTAGAGCCGGCAATTTCACGACAAAGTTTATGGAAACTTTCGACCTAACGGAATATCCAGCAGAAGATTAAATAAAATTATCTTTACATACATAAAAAATACCATTCTTTACAATAAGAATGGTATTTTTGTTTCCAAACAATTTTTATGAGTACACCTAATTCGAAAGATCTAATACAAGCTATTAAAGATAAAGGGAAGAATATAGAAGCAGAAATGTCTTTTTTTGACCACCTTGAGGTTTTGAGATGGCATTTGGTCCGTTCAGCAATTGCGATCTGTATCTTTGCAGGTATTGCCTTTACATTTTACGATTTCGTATTCAACGATATCATCATGGGGCCAAAGAATTTAAATTTTTGGACCTATCGCATGATGTGTAAAGCCGCAGATGCTTTCAATTTAGCGGACTTCTGTGTCAAGAAAATTCCTTTTAATATCATCAATACCGAACTAGCAGGTCAATTTATGCTTCAGATAAACTCCTGTTTATTGATGGCTTTGATGATGGGCTTCCCTTACCTTCTTTTTGAAATCTGGTTATTTGTAAAACCAGCATTGACCGATGTGGAAAGACGGTCTGCACGTGGTTTTGTTTTTTACTCTTCTTTATTGTTTATTTTAGGAGCACTCTTCGGATACTACATCGTTGTACCCTTATCCATCAACTTTCTGGCAAATGTATCCCTAAGTGATGAAATCGTCAACCAGATTACCATCGATAACTACCTTTCTACGATAGCAACATTAACATTGGGCTGTGGAATTGTTTTCCTACTGCCGATACTGGTGTTTATTCTCTCGAAAATAGGCATTATGACCCCTGAATTTATGCGGGCCAGCCGTCGTTATGCAACTGTAATTATTTTAGTGATAGCAGCGATCATTACACCTTCTGCAGATGTGATCACCATGTTGACCGTTGCAGCACCAATGTTCTTATTATATGAGATCAGTATTATGGTTTCTGCGGATGTCAAAAGAAAAAAATTAGCACAAGAAAAATAAAATAACAATAAAAATGAGCAGCGTAAAGAAAATTGCGATTGGAAGTGACCATGCTGGTTTTGAATACAAAACAGCTTTGGTAAGCTTTTTGAATGAACTGGGTTATGAAGTAACAGACTTTGGAACAAACTCTCCAGATTCAGTTGATTATCCAGATTTCGCACACCCAGTTGCATCAGCAGTAGAAAATAAAGAAGCTGATGCCGGAGTCTTGATTTGTGGAAGTGCAAATGGTGTTGCTATCACAGCGAATAAACACCAAAATATTCGTGCTGCTATCTGTTGGCTGGAGGAAATTTCGGCTTTAGCCCGTCAGCATAATGATGCGAACGTCGTATGTATACCTGCACGCTTTATTGACATTGACCTTGCTAAAAAGATCGTCAACACATTTATGAACACGGAATTCGAGGGTGGACGTCACGCTAATCGTGTAAACAAAATAGCTTGTAGCTGTTAATAAATTAACATTTTTTAAGAAGCGGATGAAAGGTAAACTACACTTTTCATCCGCTTTTTTTTATATATTGTGCAGATACTGACACCTGTTATAAGATTAAGCAGATGATGCTCACTTAATCCGGTTAATTAGAATTACAAAAATAAAGCGTTGAAAGTCGCACTAGTAAAAAATAAACAATGAAAAAAATATACAACCTGCTTTGGATCGCATGCTCCCTGATGAGCTGCGCAAAAGCACAGGACGTAAACAGTAAATATGCGGATGAAATCACAGTAGAATCGACGCAGAAGCATCTGCGTACTTTAGCTTCTGTCGATTTTGAAGGCCGAGGGACCGGCCAAAAAGGGGGGCGCCTGGCAGCAGAATATATTGCCAATGAATTTAAAAAATATGGACTCAGTGCGCCTGTCAATGGATCCTATTTCCAACCCCTGCAGCTAATTCGCAACAGCTTTAAGGTAAAGCAATTTAGTATTAACGATAGACCCTTCCAACACGGTAAGGACATTTTTGTCATTGGCAACAATGAGAACAAGTTCTTCGAAAGCAATGAAATTGTGTTTATTGGCTATGGTATAGATGATCCCAAGTATTCGGATATCTCAGGCATCGATCTCCGCAATAAGATCGTTATGTTGATCAATGAGAATGAGCCAACAGATGAGAAAGGGAATTCATGGATTACCAGCAAAAAGACTACTTCGGACTGGGCAACAATCCGAAATAAAAAAGTCAAGGAAATCCTTAAACACAGTCCCAAAATGGTACTAGCCATCAATAGTCAGCTGTCTCAACTTTTGGAGGATGCAGGAGACCGAGCTATTGAGGGCCGTTATAATTTGGCGGTGGATCAACCTGCGCCGGAAAAGTCGCCCATGATCCCCGTGGTCAATATTACAGACCATGCAGCAAATTATATTCTAAACCTGGCGAGAACCAATCTTGCTACTGTGGTTGCAAAAATTAATCGTACGGGACAACCGAATTCCTTTTCTATTTCAACAAATTTTAAAGCTGAGTTTGGCACCAATGCTGCACCTTTAGCCGATCCTAATATTCTTGGCTATCTGGAAGGAACAGATAAAAAAGACGAAATCGTTGTGATCGGGGGCCACTATGACCACGATGGAATGGATTCCAAAGGAAATATCTTCTTTGGGGCCGATGACAATGCCTCGGGCACAGCAGCTGTCCTAGAGTTGGCACGTGCTTTTTCGAAAGCTAAATCAACCGGAAATGGCCCTCGGCGCAGTATTTTGTTCATCACCTATGCGGCAGAAGAAAAAGGTTTATTGGGTTCCAAATTCTATACAGAAAATCCCATATTTCCACTGAAAAACACCGTTGCCTGCATTAATATTGATATGATTGGCCGTGTTGACGACAAACATCTCAAAGGTAATCACGATTATATCCATGCGATCGGTTCAGATAAATTGAGCTCGGAGTTATATCAGATCAATAAAAATGAGAATGAAAAACATACGAAACTGGAGATTGACTATATGTATGACAATCCAAAGGATCCTATGCGCCTCTACTATCGCTCCGATCATTATAACTTTGCCAAGAAAGGTATACCATCTGTATTTTACTTTTCGGGCTTGCATCCGGACTACCACACACCTGCAGATACCTATGACAAGATCGACTTTCCATTGATGGTTAAACGTGAAAAGCTCGCATTTTACACCGCATGGCAAATAGCCAATCGGGAAAATCGCCTGGTGGTTGACAATAATAAAGAGTAAGGTCAAATTATCGGCTGTAATAAGGATTACTTTATACTAAATAAAAAAGCAAGTAAATGATTGTTTACTTGCTTTTTTTATGTATTAAAATGACCTTTATCATAAACCTTTTATCCACAATTATTGTTATCTTTAATACAAAACAAGTATAATTTATGGCTTTTGTAGATTACTATAAAGTGCTTGGCATTGATAAAACAGCTTCAGCTGATGAGATCAAAAAAGCATATCGAAAACTAGCCCGTAAATACCATCCTGATGTCAACCCCAATGACAATGAGGCCAAACAACGATTTCAGGAGATTAATGAGGCAAATGAAGTACTATCCGATCCCGAAAAGCGCAAAAAATATGACCAATACGGCGAACATTGGCAACATGGAGAGGAGTATGAAAAAGCGCAGCAACAATACCGTCAGTCCCAATCCACCGGAGGAAATCCATTCGGAGCTGGGGGAAATCCATTTGGAAGCGGCGGTTCCCACGAGTACACCGGAAACTTTGATGATGGGCAATTCTCGGATTTCTTCGAACAGATGTTTGGCAGCAGACGCGGGGGAGGCCGCCAAAGTACATTTCGTGGACAGGACTTTAATGCCGAACTCAGCTTAACCTTACAAGAAGCTTACACGACACATCAACAGACCTTCAATATCAATGGAAAAAGTATCCGCATCACGATTCATGCCGGAGTGGAGGATGGTCAAAAAATCAAACTGAAAGGCTATGGCAGTGAGGGCATCAACGGGGGGCCAAAGGGAGATCTCTATATCACAATTAATATCACACCAGATGCCCATTTTAAACGCCAGGGGAATGACTTATACACTACACTTGATGTAGACCTCTATACAGCTATTCTAGGCGGCGAAGTGACCTTAGATACGTTCGGCGGAAAGGTTAAACTGAAGATTAAAGCCGAAAGTCAAAATGGCGCAAAAATGCGACTTAAAGGAAAAGGATTTCCCTTATACCGCAAAGAAGGTGAATTTGGCGACCTTTATGTCACATTGAATATCCAAATGCCCAATAATCTGTCTGCCGAAGAAAAGGCATTGTTCCAACAGTTGAAGGATTTAAAACAATAATCTTATGGAAACGACACTCATTAAAGTCATCGACTTCTGCCAGTCCAGAAAGGTTGAAACAGCCTTTCTTCAAAGCATGGAGGAATACGGACTCATACATATTGTCATTCAACAAGAAGAACAATATATTGATGAAGAGGAGCTCCAAAAATTGGAGCGTTTTTCAAATCTCTATTATGATCTTGAAGTAAATCCTGCAGGAATTCAGGTTGCTAGCCATCTATTGGAAAAAGTTGAGCAGCTCCAAAATGAAATTTTACATTTAAAGAAAAAATTGAAAGCCCTGGATTATTGATCCAAGGCTTTCAATTTTTTCTTTAGAATTCGACATCCCGCTCTGTATTCACCTTAGTCTGCCAAACAATTTTGTCTTGCAATGTGGTATACAGAATTTCATAATCCCCTTTACAGGTCACAAAGGACCCATAAAAATCTCCGGGCTTCATCACGCGGTAAACAACCAGCTTTCGTTCTCCGTCAACTTCGCCATAAGCTTTCATTAACATATAGCCTGTTTTATTCACCTTTTCTTCAGGTATTTTATAATCCAAATGCGAACGGCTACTACCATCATCGGGGCATAAAATCTCCGTGCGGCTCGGGGTAAATTTATAACGATCGCGATACATAGCAACATTAGACATGACCACATCCTTCGCCCACGCGATATCGGTAAAATCCTCAGGGAAGAGAAAGATCAGCGACACCATTTTCTCTTGCCAAAGGCGCCCATTAAAAGGTATTACAAAATGAAGCAGTTTTTGCCCTTTAAAAGTTGTAGTCGTATAAAAATATCGCCCCTCCTTATTTTGCTCCCGTTGAAAAGAACTTAAATCAAGTAGGTGATTTTTTTTCCCTTTTACATTTGGCGAATTGTTGACTACAGCAAGCATGTCATACCGATATTTTCCTTCCAGATGTCCAGAAAACAAAACCTGATACGCGGTATCTGAATAGCGTAAATGGCGCAATACACGACGAAATCGATTGTCAACCTGCTTTGCATTAATCGGATTAGTCTTACCTTGCCAATTTTTATCCTCCATAATATCATCTCCGAGGAATACGGTGAGCTCTTTGTTAATATTAACAAAATACTCATCTCCTTGTACAGCAAAACCGTTGGGAACCACTTTATAGGACTTACAGGAAGAAAGCATGGCCAAAACCACAATAAAATAGAAAATTTGAATGAATCTGCTCTGCATATTTATGATCTAATCTTTACTTCTTTAAATTTAAACGAATCGGCAATGTGTAAGCCACGCGTACCGGTTTACCGTTGACTAATCCCGGTTTCCATTTTTTCGCACCTTTTAGGAGCTCCAATGCCGCCTCTTTGATTCCATAACCAAGATCTTTTTTTACATCAACATGGGATAAACTACCATCCTTTTCGACAATAAAAGCCACTTCAACAATGCCATTAACCTCCCGTTTAATTGCTGCTTCAGGAAAAACAAAATTATCGCCTACCCAGATCATAAAAGATCGCATTCCCCCAATAGGTGTTGGTGGCACCTCAACTTTATCAAAAGTTACTAAGTCGGACTGAAAATCCAATGAAAGATTCCAGCGGTCGCTCTCATTTTCCGTCCTTATCGATTTTACTTCCTTGAGTTGTTTTTCCGTCTCTTCACCAGATTCAGCGCCCGGGAATGAATGAGATGACATCCGGACCTTTCTGCCCAATGTGTCGGTTTCCTCCCAATAATAAGTTGTTTTCCCGCCAACGGTGACGGGCAAGGAAAGCAGCGATCGAACGACTTTCCCATTGACGATTGCAGGTTTCCATTTCCCACTTGCTTTTACAGCATTTTCCACAGCTGATGCCAGGCCATGCCCCAAATCATTCTTAGCCTTTATATGGCTCAACTCACCGTTTTTCTCCACGATGGCTGTGATGACAATTACCCCGATCACATTATTCTTGATTGCTTCATCACTCACGTGGATTCTACTGCTCAATCCCATGACATACTTTTTCATTCCTCCAACTGGAATGGCCAATACCTCCGGGTCTTTGTAGACCTTCCTGTCTTCATTTACCTGTTCGTTTTTTAACTCCTCAGGTTGGTTCGATAATGTCTGCTCGTCAATCACAGTTAACCTATTGACGCTTTCTTCAACATCCGCTACCATATCCTTGGCCCTACTCGTATTAAAGATCAACGTAGACCCCGCTACCACCAATAGCATGGGCAACACAATCACATATAACAGGCGTTGTCTTTGTACGGATTTAACTTTAAATAACATCGTGATGCGCTGCTTTAAAAAAGAATGATTGGAAAACTCATGTGAAAAAGCCAATTGATCTGTACGTAATGCATGAGCAACCAGCATTTCTGCATAAGCCACTTTATCGGTCGAGCATATTTCATCTACAATATACTCGTGTTGAAACCTTATTTCCTTTTGAAAGAAATACACAACAGGATTGAACCAATTAAAAATTTTCAGCAGCTCAATCAACACCAAATCGTAGGAATGCCCCTGGGCAGTATGGACCTGCTCATGCCATGCAATATTCTCCTTGTTTTTAATCGATTTTCCAATCACGATCCTATTAAAAAAAGAAAAACTCAGGTATTCAGGAGAAGAGCGCAATACCCGAACAAGTTGCCTGATGCGCACCACCAGGAAAAAAAAGGCGAGCGCCACTCCTATCCAATAGATCTTGGTAAGAATATCCAATAGAAAAAGAGGTTTTTCTTCGATCGGACTCCCGATTTCGACATCCATATATGTTCCTAAATCGACCTGTGGAATATGATTGGAAATCATCTCTGTCTTGGGCAATTCAATAAAAATACCCACGGGAGCTAGTAAAGAAAATGCAACCATTCCAATCAGATAGATCCGATTCCATTGAAAAAAAGTAAGTTTTCTAAAAATCAGTTTGTAGAGCACAAAACTGATAATCAATGAAATATTGACAATCAATAAGTAAATCATAATCAAAAGTTTATAAAAGAGTATTGGTTGTTATTTATTACGTTCGATGATGGACAAGATGTCATCAAGTTCTTTGATGTCCAACCTGTTCTCTTCCAGAAAATAAGAGAGCATACTTTTGGGCGAATTATCAAAATAATTGGTTAATAACTTACCTGTAATACCTTTCTTATATTCCTCTTTTGAAATCTTTGGTAAATATTGATGACTTTTACCAAAGGATTCATGCGTTACAAAGCCCTTCGTTTCAAGAATACGAACGATGGTCGAGACCGTATTGTAAGCAGGTTTCGGTTCCGAAAGTCGATCAATAATCTCTTTGACAAAGCCACGGCCCATCTCCCAGAGCTCTTGCATAATCTGCTCTTCAGCTTTCGTTAACTCTTTAAAATCCTCCATAACTCCTCAAGAATAAATTAAATACCTGAATAATAAATCAATAGACAAGTTATAACTAAAAACATAGTTTAACAACTAATAAATTAGTTTAAAAACCAATAGACTGATAACCAACTTATTATTTTTTGTCAATACGGAATATTGTCATATTTATTCATCGAAATTCTTTTTCCTTGAAGCTTTTAATTGCGATTGTTGTTTCTTTCGATCCAGCCTTTTGAGAACACTCGAATACGGAGTTTTGGTTTTCTTACGAGGTTTTGCTGGCACAAGTGCGGCCGTCAATATACGCTTAAAGCGATCGATTGCGATTTCTTTATTGCGGACCTGCGACCGGTCGATATCGCATTCCAATTGCAGTATTCCTTCTTTATTTATACGATTTGCCAATGCGGTGAACACCATTGCTTTTTCCTCAGCAGAAACAGCTGTCGATAGCGCAACATCCCACTGCAGCAATACTTTCGATGACACCTTGTTTACATGTTGTCCACCTGCTCCACCCGACCTGGAAAACCTAAACGTAAGTTCTCCTATTACTCCTTCTAAATTCATTTATTTTTAAATGCTTCTTCTATTTTTTCCATCTTTTTTAATAGAAAGCTCAATTTTTCCACTTGATCCCGTTGTACTTCGACAAGTTCTTGTTCTTTGCGGATAATGAGATGATCTATTTTTTCATGTAATTCCCTGATTTCGAGTTCAGCCTTCAAGTTGACCATATAGTCATTTCTTGCGCGTTCACGATCCTTATCTTCCTGTCTGTTTTGACTCATCATAATAACCGGAGCCTGCAAGGCCGCCACACAGGACAAAATCAAGTTAAGTAAAATAAAGGGATACGGGTCAAAGCCTTTATTATTTAACCAAAAGATATTGGCTGCAATCCAAACGATCAAAAATAAGATAAAGGAAATAATAAAGGTCCAGCTTCCACCAAACTCAGCCACTTTATCTGCAACCCGATCTCCTACGCTGACTGACTCCTTATTATCTCCGTCCAGACTTGCGCTGATTACTTTATTTTCCTTAAAGCTATTGATTACCTGCTGATCCAATTGACTTAATTGCCCCGACTCATCTTTCAGAAATTCGGAGATATAAGTTTCCTTAAATCGTTTCAACTCGCTTGCAGCGATATACTTGTCCTTACTAAAACTTGGATATTCCTTTTTTATCAGCTTAAAAATAGGTTGTCGGATTGAAGCCCCTAAAATACGTTGCTCCGAAGGAAATTGCTGTCCTGAAATATCACTTATAAAGTTATCCATATACCGATTTAATGTCTATTTAAAGATAGTGCTTTTTAACCAATCAAAAAATTCACAAAACTATGGCAATTGGTTTTTGTTATTTTACGCATAAATAGACGAAATTTGCAACACAAAATTCATGAATAAGCGTTATCAATTTTTCATGTTAGCATGAAATAATTTAAAAAGACAATTGTTAAGGTAAATAACTTCGTCGGTGCCTTATGAATAAAAATAGTTTATATGTGATAGACATCACATGTCTTGGACGACAACACGCAGAATACTAACATTAGGTTCCTTGGAACCTTTAAACACAAATTAAACAGCGCGTATAACGGGATGCCGTTAAACATATACGCTCAGACATAATTACGCAGATGAAAATAGGAATTGTTTGTTATCCCACCTTTGGTGGAAGTGGTGTTGTTGCAACCGAACTAGGAAAGGCTTTGGCCGCTAATGGACATGAGATCCATTTTATCACCTACCGACAACCCGCACGTCTGGATTTCTTCTCTGAAAACCTATACTACCATGAGGTAGCTGTTTCGCAGTATCCACTTTTTGACTTTCTACCCTATGAATCTGCATTAGCCAGCAAACTGGTTGATGTTGTTCGTTTTGAAAAGTTGGATTTGATTCACGTCCACTATGCCATTCCACATGCATCGGCGGCATTTATGGCAAAACAGATCTTACTCACTACGTATGGCATTAATATTCCTGTAGTAACGACCTTACATGGTACAGATATTACACTGGTTGGTAAAGACAAGAGTTTTAGTCCTGTTGTTACATTCTCCATCAATCAATCCGATGGCGTAACTGCGGTATCACAGAATCTGAAAGATCAAACGCTCCAATACTTTGACATTACCCGAGACATCAAAGTGATCCCAAACTTTATTGATCTGGACAGGTTCAGCAATAAAGATCGGTCACATTTCAAAAAAGCCATTGCACCGGGCAATGAACGTATATTGGTTCATACCTCCAACTTTAGGAAGGTTAAGAATACAGAAGATGTTATTCGTATTTTTAAGAAAGTACATGATGTAATCCCTTCCAAATTATTGATGGTAGGTGATGGTCCAGAACGTCGAAATGCAGAGGAACTATCCAGAGAACTTGATGTATGCAAAGACGTCCGTTTCTTAGGGAAACAGGACGCAGTGGAAGAAATATTGTCTGTATCAGATCTCTTTCTGATGCCTTCAAGTTCGGAAAGTTTCGGTCTTGCGGCTTTAGAAGCCATGGCATGTCAAGTTCCAGTCATCTCTTCCAATACCGGAGGTTTACCCGAGCTGAATGAAAACGGTATCACTGGGTTTCTCAGTGCTGTTGGTGATGTTGATGATATGGCGAAGAATGCAATTTATATCTTGGAAGATGGGGAACGCTTAGAGAAATTTAAAGAAGCAGCATTAAATCATGCAAAAAGATTCCAATTGTCTAATATTATGCCTTTGTATGAGCAGTATTACCAAGAAGTCATTAATCAAACAATAAAAGCACAATAAATATCACTTTAAGGCTTAAGGGATGAAAAAAATATTTTATCTTTGACCTTTGGAAAATTTCCAAAAAAACAATTATGAAATACAAACGTATCTTATTAAAACTTAGCGGTGAATCCTTAATGGGTGACCAAAGCTATGGTATCGATATTAACCGTGTATCACAATACGCTAATGATATCAAAGAAATTCACGATCAAGGTTTAGAAATTGCAATTGTTATCGGTGGCGGTAATATATACCGTGGTCTAAGCGCTGAAAAATCAGGCATGGACCGTGTTCAAGCAGACTATATGGGCATGCTTGCCACAGTAATCAACAGCATGGCTCTTCAAGATGCGCTTGAGAAAGTTGGGAAAAAGACACGTTTGCTTACTGCGATCAAAATGGAGCAAATCTGCGAACCATTTATTCGTAGAAGAGCCGTTCGCCACTTGGAAAAAGGCCGTATTGTTATTTTCGGAGCTGGTACTGGAAACCCATATTTCACGACAGATACTGCTGCATCTTTGCGTGCAATCGAAATCAATGCCGATGCTGTATTGAAAGGAACACGTGTAGATGGTATCTATACTGCCGATCCTGAAAAAGATCCTAGTGCAACAAAATTTGAAGAAATATCATTCACAGAGGTTTATGAGAAAGGATTAAATGTCATGGATATGACTGCCTTTACCCTTTGTCAAGAAAACAAATTACCGATCATTGTATTTGATATGAACAAACCTGGCAATTTATTAAAACTTGCCAATGGTGAACATGTCGGAACTGTGGTTAAATAATTTTAAATCTGTAAAAAACGTAATCTTATATGAACGAACTAATTTCAATTGAATTGGACGATTGTAAAGACAAGATGTCCAAAGCAGTTGCTCACACCGAATCCGAATTAACTAAAATTCGTGCGGGTAAAGCTTCTCCATCTATGTTAGATGGAATTTCAGTAGACTATTATGGTAGCGCCACTCCGCTTTCACAAGTGGCCAACATCAATACAACTGATGCACGGACTATTGTCATTCAGCCTTGGGAAAAATCGCTTATCAACGCAATTGAAAAATCTATCACAGACGCCAACCTAGGAATCAATCCGCAGAATGACGGTATCGTTATTCGTCTAAATGTTCCTCCTTTGACAGAAGAAAGAAGACGTGACCTTGTTAAAAAAGTAAAAGAGGAAACTGAAAAAGGCCGTATTGGTGTTCGTAATATTCGTAAGGATGTTAACGAATCCATCAAAAAATTAAAAAATGACGGTGCTTCAGAAGATGAAATCAAAACTGCCGAAGGTGAAGTTCAAAAGTTAACAGATGCATTCATTGTAAAAGTTGATAAATTGGCTGAACTGAAAGAAAAAGATATCATGACTGTTTAAGTTTTCCTACTTGAATAGAAAAAAGGTCTGAAAAATATTCAGACCTTTTTTATTGGTATGAAGACCTCCCCACTCCCCCCTTAAAACGGACTCTTACCGACCTACAAAACCTTGGCTCTCCGAAGATTTTATAGTTTATAAAATCAACATACTCTTCAAAAATATTCCTTGTTGCACCATTGATTTCTGAACAAATAATTGTACATTGTACACTAACAAGTAATCAATTATATGATGAACAATTCTCGCCGTCAATTTTTAAAGCAAGCTGGAATAGGTCTTTCGGCAGCTTATCTGGTGCCCAACTTTATATCTTGTCAAAATAAAGCCGGTGCAATCAGCGACAATCCATTACAGAATATAGGCGTACAGCTTTATTCCATCCGCGATTTAATGGATAAAGATCCGAAAGGATCTTTGGAACAAATTGCCAAAATTGGGTATAAACATGTTGAGCTCTATGGGATAGACGCCACAGCCAAACAGTTCTGGAAATTGCCCTACAAAGAGTTGAAGAAAATATTGGATGATAACGGTCTAAAAACACATTCAGGCCATTACGATATGTCCAAATACCTAAGTAAAGCCCACACCGACAAAGAAGACCTTGCGGTTTATTTTGATGCAGCAAAAGAACTTGGTCAAGAATATGTAATTGCTCCTGTAACACCGATGTTTGATCTGAATGCATTGAAAAAAGACGATTATCTCTATGCTGCAGAGCAATTGAATAAGGCTGGTGAACAGGCTAAAAAATTAGGTCTAAAAGTTGCTTATCACAACCACTTCTGGGAATTTAGGGATCTGGGCAATAATACGACGGGTGAAGAGGTGATGTTAGCATTCACTGAACCTGATTTGGTCGATTTTGAATTAGACCTTTTCTGGGCAGAGAAAGCTGGTAAAAACCCGATAGCTTTGTTTGAAAAATTCCCCAACCGTTTTAAACTTTGGCATGTCAAGGATATGGATAAAACAAAATCCAATCCTATTGAATGGCCCAAAGATGGGAAATTGCCGATTGAGCAAATCTTCAATGATATCAAGTATACCGAAGTGGGGACCGGAAGCATCAACTTCCCTGAAATCGTTAAAGAAAGGAATAAAGCCGGACTTAAATATGCTTTTGTTGAGCAAGACAATATCTATATGCCAAATAAGATGGAAAGTCTCAAAAAAAGCTACGATTATGTACAGGCAAATCTTACAAAATAAAAAAGG